>JAESUA010000302.1 GCA_016763255.1 Magnetovibrio sp.
ATATCGTTTTCCTTCATGCCGTAATAACTCCCGCGATGAACGCAGTGGTAAACAGATACCGATACAAGTAACTTACAGTCCCCACTTGTCACGCCATTCGGGGTCTGCGCGATAAATGTCAAAAACCAACTGCATGGTTTTCAATGCATCCAAAGACGAGCCCTCTTCAATTGAGCCGCCATTGATAATGGCGTCCGCGAACTCATTAATCTCCCCTTCCCATGAGGGATCATTGTTATAGCGGGTCGTCTGCTCCATGGGGTCGCCCCTGTCGTCCGCGCCCACCCAAATTTTCGTCAGCGTTTCCGCACCATAGCTTTTCGAACCCGAGAGGATGCCGCTGAGGATTATCGCGCCCTTTTCCATCGCCACTTCAAGGCTAAACCGGTGACGCCACTGAGTAGCGCTGGAATGCAACATGCCGACGACATTGTCGTCCGTTTTCATCAAGGCATAGGCGTTGTCCTCAATGTCATACTTCCAAAAGTCATTAGAAATAAAACTATTCACATGGGTGAACTCGCCTCCGAAAAGGCGCATCAAGTCGACCAGATGAATGCCTTGATCAAGTAAAATCCCACCGCCAGCAACATCACGCTGGGTTCGCCATGCGCTGTGCTCGCCATAGCTGATGAACTTAGACTTGCCGTACACACCGCGTAAATTTAGAACACGGCCCAACTCACCACTGCGAGTAATTTCTAAGGCATCGCGAACGGAATCGTGATACCGATGATTAAAGCCATATTTGAGCCTTTGGTTAGGATGTGTCTTTTCAACTTCAATAACACGTTCGATATCTTGGACATTGCGCCCTGGTGGCTTCTCACAAAAAACATGAACGCCCTTTTTTAACCCGGCAATTGTCACATCAGGCGCGACATCGTTGGTCAAACAAACGAACAGGACATCAAAGTCACGTGCCAATAACTCTTCAGCACTCTGACAGTACGCCACGCCGTCTTCAAAAATGCCGGCTTTATCAAATTTTTTATCGCAGACGGCAATGGTTTCCATCGCCGGATGCAAATCGATGTATTTGCGACGACGCTTACCGACCACGCCGAAACCCGCAATTGCAACGCGTAATATCTTTCGATTCATCATTAAATTATCAACTATTTTTAAATTAACAGCGGCAGCCGCAATTAGACGCGCAATATTGCTCGCCTTCAAAGATGGTTTCAAATCATTCTATTTAGGAAAAGTGATATGCTGTACAAGTCCAAACATTGTGAATCAGACCCCTGACTGACTGGCCGTGATCACCTGAGCAAGCTGTGCACGATCAGCATCCGTTTCTATGAAATCGAACACTAAATCATAAGACCCAGGTTTGTTAATTTCCATCCAGTTTCTAAAGTGATTTAAAGTGGGGTAGTCCATATGCATGTAACGCTTAAAAAGACAGTCCTTCTCAAGAAGGATTGAAAGTGCCTTATTGTAAAAGTGGTTCTGCTTATCTTCATTGAGGTCAAATTCACCATAAAGAAATCCACTGACAATATTGGCCACAGCATGATCAGTAATATTAGTTGCAACACTCATAGACTTATTTTTAAGTATTTCGCGCCCAGATTCAGTGTCAAAAAATGGTGTCGCTAGGAAATTGAGCTCAATGTTAGCATCATATGCGATAGCCTTAACATCTTCGACATTCCACTCTGAAGACTTAATGCCACCTTTTCTGTACTTGAGCGAACCATAATCTTCCTCGTCATAAGTGACGAACCCCAAAGCCTTAGCCTCATCATACAGTCGAGTCCCGGGATACGGAAAAGCCGGCCAAATTTGAATTGATTCAGTTCTTAATTCACGAGCAAAAGCCACCGTTTCACGCATTTGTGCTAAGGTTTCATTCGGGAACCCGACAATAAAGCAGTTATGGACGTACAGTCCCTCAGCGTGGATGTCTTTCACAATTTGGCGTACGCGGTCAAGATTCAGCTTTTTGCTGATTTGACGTTGCATTTCCTTACTCCCAGCCTCGGTAGCAATCGTAACCGATTGAACCCTGATTTTTTTAAGGCCTTGAAGAACACTTTCGTTTAGGAACCGCATATCAAAATTACTAAATGTAATGTTCAAGTCTTCAGGCTGAACATGCGACATTTTCTCACAGAAATCGACAAACCAATCATTTTGAAAGGTGATGTTGTCATCGACAAAATCAAAATGCTTAAAGCCATATTGCTTGTACGTAGTCATTACTTCATTAACGACTTGAGCAGCCGGACGGAAACGCACTTTCTTACCCCATGCAAGATGCGTCGAGCAGAAACTGCACCCCATTGGACACCCGCGAGATGCCATAACAGGTATCGAAGCCCGTGGATTTACCTTTGATAACTTACGATGTTCCTCAGGGTTCCAAAATGGCTGAGGCAAGTCTTCTAAATTATTGAGAAACATACCTTTAGGGACGATAACAACATTACCATCGTCAAGTTTCTCTGCATAACCGTCAAACGGCCATTTTTCAGCAAACTCCGGGTCATCAATCCCCCAAATTTTATTTAAAATATGAACAAATGTATGCTCACCTTCACCAATTACAGAATAATCAACATTTTGTTTGTTGATGGATTTATCTGGAAAAATTGTCGCAAAACCACCACCAACGATGACCTTACATGCCGGGTTTTTTCGTTTCGCTAATTCAATGATATCGTCTGCATATTGCTGGCTAAAAAGGAACTGGACTGACACGGCAAAAACATCAAAGTCCGTTTCTGAAATTACTTTAGCGGCCTCATCGATAGCCATTCGTCCAACTTCGTTAAGAGATCCAGCCTTGCCCGCTGCTACTCCATTCATGTCAAATTGCTTGAGAGAATACTCACCGGTGAAATAGCGCTTCATAAATCCAACGATGCATGCCATTGCCAAAGACAGCACCCAAGAAAATGTAGCTTGCTCTGATGCATTTGTCGTTTCTACATCATCTGGATATTCAAAGGTTGGTACCTTGATCAGTAGTATTTTCTTCATATGCTCGTGCCTTTTAGATTTTATCTCAGAAAAACAGGTCTGACGATATTTGGAACGAATACGTTTCCCAAGCGACTGAACTGACTTCAAACAACAGGCAAAACGTTAAGAAAGGTTTTCTATCAGCGTCCTGACTTCAGAGTATTTTCGTGCCTTCAGCAGAGGTGCCATTTCATTAAGACAATTCTGTAAAACAGCAGGTTGGCTGCCAATTTTTTCAAAATAGTAATGAATTACCCCATTTACAATGGTATCAATTCTAGAATCCGCCGTGATACAGCCTTGGCACAATTTAGGTAAGCTTTTCACGTCAACTTTTAGATGCGATCGCCTCATTGATCTAATAATTTCCCCGTTAAACTGCTCTTCAATTGACCCATCATTAATATTACCAAATACTAAATCACCATTGTAATCTCGGGAACATAAGCTCAGATTACCATCTTTATGAATATGAGGGCTGTCCCACAAGTGGCCACATGGAACGTGCAAGTAGTAGTCATCAAATACTTTTGCTTCATTAAAGTAAGTGTGGTCCGCACTCAACCCACTGATGTTTCCAAAATTAAATTGGCCTGGCGTCGTTAGATAACCAAACACCATGGGGAGGTATGCGAGTTCATGATAGTTATCAAGTGAAACGACACAATTCACCGATATTGGATATGGATTGCTATGGGCATTATTCCGTTTCGTAAATGCAAGCAAATTAGCATGTAATTTGTCGAAATCACCACCTTTACGAATTTTCTCATAAACCCACTTACTTGAACCGTCGATCGATATCCATATCAGGTCAATGATATCCCTGTACTCAAAAAGCGTATCTATATGCCGGTCCATAAGGAGCGCATTGGTAGACATAGCGCCAACATGCACACCATGACTGCGCAATATTTCCAAATATTGGGGTAATTTTTTATTTGCTAAAGGGTCCCCAATTGTATGCAGGCTAACTGTTTTTGTTCCTGTGGAGGCAAGCTCACTAACAATCCGCTCAAACAAATCTAACTGCATCAATCCCTTCGGTCGCGTCGCTAAAGAGGTGTTGCACATTAGGCAATCAATATTGCAGGAATCGTTAATCTCAATTACACCAACTCCCTTCGGTGCAGTTGCAATTTCCGTGAGGCCAGCCGTATCTAGCCGAATATAATCTTTACCAGAAATTTTCTCGAGGCTTTCTAAAGCTTTGAGTACGTTATCAATTCGGCCAAGGTCACGCGATTTCTGTGTAATTTCCCTTTTTCGCTGCACGTTACGTAACGCATCAAACGTATCGATAGGGAGAATTGCTCTAATCGCGGATCGTAACATAGACTTCATACTTTAGACCTCTATAAGAATGCAGATTTGCTCTCACTATGGGGGGGGAATCAGTCAATTGCGATATCAGGGCTGATCGATTTTGACCAACATTTCGTCGGTATCAAGCAACTTTGGCTCCCCTCCCTGCAAGACTGGCTAAATGGCCGAAGAACGCATTTTTTTATCATACGCAAACTATCAAAAAAGAGGATACACATCCTTATTTTTCTTTGATTTTTTCTTCATTTTGTAGCCGACCATGCCTACGATTAAAATTGCTATGAGTATCCAAAAAAAATTCATAATTCACTCGCTATTAAATTAGATACAATTTGATATCCATGGTCAGTTAAATGAACACGGTCAACGAAGACATCCTTAGACAAACCTTCAACATTTAATACTATGTTTGAATCACGAAAAGCAACGCCCTCATCAGTACAAATACTATTTATCGATTCTGAGTACCAATCATAAATACCGTCTAACTTATCAGCCAATGGCTTCCAAAGGGCAGCTTGTTCGACGTCTAATATCTCAAACACAACCTTTTCATTCGGTGTTAAATTTCTGTTGCCCAACCAATTTGAAAATGGCTGAAGAACGTAAATTAATCTGGCATCGTAGTGATCCGCGATCACTTTCCAATTACGAATATTTGTCCTCAATATATCAATAACTTCATTGGGATGGTCATGATGAAAGGAAATGATCCCATCCTGCGCGCGATCTAAGCCCAAATTAGAAATTGACGTTTTTCGGAATAATAGACTTACGGCATCTCTATTTGAAATATTCTTATAACAGTAATCTCCATAAATAAGCCCTAATGTCTTATTGATGGTCTCGCGGACAAGCCTTCTCAGGCCAGCATGATCACACGTGTTTTCAAAGTATTTACTGGCAGAGAAAAAAGATCCCATCCGCAAATCATAGTACTTTGAAGCAAAATACAAATACAAATCATTGAACCCGCTACATATAACAATGTTTTCGATATCTCCGACCATCTCTCTGTAATACATAAATGAAATAAATTCCTGCGTAGAGACATGCGCCCTACCACCAAAATTCATCCATTGTTTGCCTGTATTTTTGCTTAAAAGAGCCGGTATCGTTCTGCTATCGCTTGTCGCACCAATACCAAAAGCCGATGATCCGCCAGTCAATATGCTTACTGGCGATGATTTTTCGAAGCTATCGAGGCGCTGCTTGCCATCTAATCCGGCAAGCCTAAAGCCATTGGTGTCCGTATTCACAACGTCTGAACAATAATTTGCTTGTTGGGAAAACATCAAAAAAGGAAGCCGACGGGTATCGATGTCGTCATAAGCTTCCATTTGCGGAAAAATTTTATACCGAGCATTGACTGGCATGGGCTATTTTCCAGAAATTTTTCTATACGATTTAGCATTTGAAAATTGAAAATTTAAAACATCAACCTGAAATATTCTAAGAATTATCGCGATTGGTGTAATGAAAAGATAAAATACTATAGAAATAAACATAAGGGACAGCCCATATATAAAGCTGTCTATATATTCAAATAATTTCATAATTATCCTTAATACGAAGTGAAAATAAAATTCATACTAGTCGATTTGAAACTCATCTTTCCAAGATAGATCTTCTTGAGTAGCGCTCTGATCCTCTTTAAATAGTAGCATGTTTTCAATAACTAAATAATCCATCTCTGTTCGCATAAAACACCTAAATGCATCTTCAGGGGTGTTAACGATAGGCTCCCCTCTCACATTAAACGAGGTATTGATCAATATTGGGCATCCAGTACGTTTCTCAAATTCATCTAATAATTGATAGAAACGCGGGTTGGATTTTGTATTAACAGTTTGTATTCGAGCTGAATAATCTACGTGAGTCACCGCAGGTATTTGAGAACGCGGAACCTTTAGCTTCTCAATCCCAAATAATTGTTCCTCGCCCTTTGCCATCGGAACTCTTTTACTTTCACGAAGTGGTGCAACAAATAACATGTATGTGCTCGGCCGGTCGATCTCAAACCATTCAGAAACGCTCTCTTCTTTTATTGCCGGAGCAAATGGACGAAACGATTCACGGTACTTAATCTTTAAGTTCATTGTGGACTGCATATCAGTACTGCGGGGGTCCCCAATGATAGATCGCCCGCCCAAGGCACGAGGCCCAAACTCCATACGTCCACTAAACCAACCGACCACGTTTCCGTTATCGATAATTTCAGCAAGCATCGGCATGAGTTCAGGGTCTTTGTATTCCGTATAAACAGCGCCAACGTCATCCAAATGGCACTTGATTTCACTGTTGCTATATTTTTTTCCAAGATACGAGCCTTGCATCGCATCCGTATCACCATTCAAGCGACGCGGTTGATTCAGGGTTTCGTACCAAACGCTAAGTGCTGCACCTAACGCCCCCCCTGCATCACCGGATGCTGGCTGGGCCCAGATATCCTTAAATGGCCCCTCTCTCAATAGCCTGCCATTGGCGACACAATTCAATGCCACCCCGCCAGCCAAACAAAGATAGTCGACGCCCAGATCCCTGTGAATGGAATTGGCTATCCTTAATATAATTTCTTCGGTGACCATTTGGATCGACCGAGCAATATCCATTTCCTTCTGTGAAATGTCTGACTCTGGTTTTCGTCGTTCGCCGCCGAATAGTCGGGCAAATTTTGCGTTCGTCATCGTCGGACCAACCGCGAAGTCAAAATAGCTCATATCCAATTGGAAGCTGCCATCGTCTTTCACGTCAATCAAGTTATCCAGAATTAAATCAACATACTTTGGCTCACCATAGGGTGCTAATCCCATGAGTTTATATTCACCCGAGTTCACACGAAAGCCTGTGTAATAGGTAAATGCCGAATAAAGCAGCCCCAAGCTATGTGGGAAATTAATTTGCCACTGAGGAAGTAGCTGGTTCCCATCGCCAAGCCATACAGAACTTGTTGCCCACTCGCCAACACCATCCAAGCAAAGTACCGCAGCTTTATTATAGGGAGATGGAAAAAACGCCGAAGCCGCATGGGACTGGTGGTGCTTGATGAAGGTTGGAGTTGGGATTTCACTGCTCGAAATCCCGCCCAAAGCAGCCAACTCTCTCTTCAGGGTGCGTTTAAGAAATAATTTTTCCCTCAACCAATTAGGCACGGCCACAATAAAGGAACCAAACCCTTTGGGGGCATACGCAAGGTAAGTTTTTAACAGTCGATCGAATTTAAGTACCGGATCATCGTAGAAAACAATATGCTCAACATCTGATAACTTAATATCAGCTTCTTCCAAACAGCTTTGGATTGCCATTGAAGGAAAAGCTGAATCATGCTTTTTTCGAGTGAAGCGCTCTTCTTGTGCGGCCGCGACAATCTCACCATCGATAACAAGCGCAGCTGCACTGTCATGGTAAAACGCGGAAATGCCCAGGATGATGGTCATTAACATTGGCCTTTAATTAAGTCGGAAATGATACGATATCTTTTTGAGTGCATTATTTTGGCCGAACAGCAACAATAAGAGTGTTAATTGTAACTTTCCGTTTGCGTGCTTGCGCCTCTGAAAAACCGGTAGCAGGAGCAAGTAATGTTGATTCAACCTCAAACCCACACGATTTAACTAGCTCGACCACTTCCTCAGGGGTATTCCATAAATAGATATGATCTGGTGCAGGACTGTTTATGGGCACATTGAGGAACAGCCGTCCACCTGGATGCATTGCTTCATATACATTCTTTAAAGCGACACTCGGATAATCAAGATGCTCCAAGACTTCGCTGAAAACCACGGCATGATATGACGTTGTCTGAACGAGCGGATCTAATATATTTTGTAACGTTAAATTAATTTGGCGATTAACGCATAAAGACTTTAGGGCGTTATCGGTAGCTGAGATACTGGATTGGCTAACATCCCATGCTGATATGCTCTTCAATTTCTTCTGCTTTGCTGCAAAATATAGAAGCAGGCCATGACCAGGACCGATTTCTAACAAATCATCTCCTTCATTAAGACCGGGCAGAAATGTGTTCACATAATATGCAAAGGAGACGATCTGATTCGTCCAGAGTATTTGAGAAAACAAAATTCCGTTTATATACCGGGACATATAATCGTGATCAGAATATATCTGTGAATATGCTTCAGAAAAATTTGACCAGCGATATTTACCTGTTTTACGAAAATGGACGTCCTCAATAATAAAATTATTGCACATCCATTTATAGTCTTCGCAAAACTCCTCTAACCTTTCCCCAGCAAGCTGCAAAACAAGCTCAGCAACCTCCTCAGAAATAATCAGTATCGTTTCATCTAGCCCTTCAAAGTGCCCCCTAAGATAATCTTCGTGCTGAGGCCAGACCAAAAGTTGAGCCGCAACAATTCTCTGAAGATATGGGCTATTTTGAAGACGATTAATACTATTTGTCATACACATTCATTTCTTAAATGAACCAGAAAAATGCCGGTTTTAATTTATTTCCAAGTCTTTGTGCGTAATACCATGCTGTATTAATAATGACCTATATGGAAGGCTCCTCAAGGTTTTCGGCTAGGAAAAACGCGGGGCAGCGTGCCCAGCGTGGGCATCCAAGACACGGTTGACAGCGTCTGAAATCCTTGAATAACCGGCGTTCTGGTCGCTTGCAAAGACCGTCGGAGGGCGTCGAAAGCCCTTGGTTATGAACCACATCACCTTCGGCATTTCCAATCCGATGGCCTTTGGAAAGCAATCCCTATAAGTCATTATTAACGCAGCTTGGTATAAGCGTTATTTCAACTAAATCAGCGGCTTTTGGAATTTGAGCTGGAATGCTTTCGTTCAACCTTACCACCACATCCCTTTCTAAAAAGGCGCATGAATTTCCATCAAGCATCTTCATGCCAAATTCATCAACGTTAGCAACGGTGACGCACTGATAGGGGGCCCCACGAAAATTTGTTTCAAAAAGCACACCTTCTTCCCGAAGACGTTTTTCTATTGATGAGAAATCAGCTTTCGGTGTAACACCACGATAATTTAAGTACGCCAGCCAAGGCCCCGGCACCTCTTTTCCATTACTGTATACTTTGGATTCAAGGATTTTATGGTACCGGTGGTTACATCCGTGCATCTGTTCCAAATGGTGCATATATGTAATGGATAATGAAAACGGCACACCAAGACATACAAATTTTGCGTCATATTTTGCCAAGCGACCAAAACTACTTAAAGGCCCAAAAGCAGACCTACCTGTATTAGATAGAATATCTTTTGCATGCTTACCTATGCCCGCAAGCGAGAAAATAGGATGCAGTGAACGAACGGCCTTGGGATGAAGTCGAACAAAATTGGTAAATGGTCCGACGTCAGAAGGTGTCTCCTCAAGATCGAATATTATATTTGGTGCCGCACAGTCGTATGCAAACGTTGGCACGATCAACGTGCCTTGAGGCCCTAAATAGTTGAGCAAAGTTCCCAAAACAAACTCACACCACTTGTTGGCGCGATCACGCATTGATTCACGAGTTATTTCCGAAGGGTAACTCGGCAAGGGCAGCGCAGAGATGTCGATTCCAAAATACACAGTATCGCCGCGCTCAACAGCAAGGGCGCTTAATAACGTTTCAAACTGCTCCCTGGCTTCATCTTCAGTCAAAGGCGCTGTCATTCGTCTCAAACATATCTAGGTCCACTTTATGGCGTTTACAGAAATCTTCACCAGCCAAGCCAATCATGCCATTTTCTAGCTGATGAAATGATGTATCAGCTAAGAATGATTTGATAGCGCTGTTTCTATCGGTAGGCTTGAACGCAAAAATCAAGTCAGATCGGATGTTTTGTAATACGCAAACGATGAATGCGTATTCCAGGAGTCTCTGAAACACTCTGCATGACATTATAAAAGAGCTAACGAGTCCATCCGGCTCTACCAAACAGGCGATAACTTCACCATGTCTTCCGGTCCGATCAGATAGTTCGCCGGAGATAAGCCGCGCACCTAAAGCTAACTTTTTCGCGACATCCTCTGGGTTAATTCTATTGCCATTCAGATTGAATTGATTGGTTTTGTTGATTAATTGCACTGCCCTTTCCCACCCCTCAGAGCTTCGGTCGTGCAACGTGAGCTTCATCTCAAGCCCACGTAAAAATAAATCAATGTTTGCCCCCTGCTCATCGCTCGGTGGCATCGAACCTAAACGACGTCGATACATTTCGGATCGGTCACGATCGTCATCTGTTACAACTTCACGACTGAATTTCTCACTGACTTGTACAACAAATTCTACAAAGTCATCATCAGTGCTTGGGAATTCAATACATAAAACCTGAGGTAAGGATGTTGATACTTCAGCAAGTTCAACTGGGTTGTCGTCAATAAACACGAATGAATCTAGCCCCAGATTCAGTTGATCAGCCAACATTCGAATTTGCGCAGACTTAGCTTCATAACTTGCAATAATTGCCACAAAGTCATCTTCCACCATATGCACAGTGCTTGCTTTGAATGGGCTTAATGCCACATCAAGGTCATTTCTACTTACGGCAGCCAAAACAATGCCTGAAGCTTTTAGCTTCCGCAATAAGCCCTGGTATAAAAAATGAGAATACCCCCTACCTTCAGGTTCACATTCAATACCGCTCAAGCCATCCTCAGCAATCATACCTGACCATAAGACACCATCTAAGTCAGTAACTAATACTTTGAAGTTCTCTTTACGATCCTCAACACTCATCGACCAGACTACTTTTGCGACATCGCTCAAGTTCTCGCCACGTAGTGGACTTCCCGTGCTCAGGTATCCACCAAGGGTAAACACATTCGGGGATATAACTTTAGCACCAAGGTCTCGAGCCAAACTCAAGATTGAATGCGATAAGGTTTCAACATCATTCACATCTGAGAAAATTGGTAATACAGGTGCCGGAATATAAACAAACTTGGCATTTTTCCGACTCTTAAATTGGTTAGCGGTAAATGTAGCGTGTTCCAAGAGTGTGTTCGGTGAACCAACTGTATCTGACACACCAGAGCGCCAGTCCAATTCTGCAGCAAAGTCCCAAGGAAAAAGAACGTATATTTCGCGTTCCGCCGATTCCTCTAATTGAATAAGCGCTTGCGATAAAGCCCCAAAGGAAACTGTATTGATATGTGCATCAATATTATCATATGCGGCGTAAGCGCGAACATATGTGCACAGTTGATTTACCGTACCGGACATCCCAAGAAAGATGGATGTTTTGTTTTCAGAGCTAAACCCTTTTAGGGTTTTGCGCGCATCAAGAAAATTCATGGCATGGCGCCGCCAGATAGAGATATGGTTGCGCCTGATATCAAATGACTTTGGTTTTCCAACAGCCACATTATTTGTAATGCAGCCTCTTCAGTTGTTGCAAGTTTCCCTGAAGGCGAACGATCAGCGTGTGATAACCGGACGGCATTGTTTATCCCTGCATTCATTCCACCATCGATAACGTCGAAAACAACGGAAAAGCAACGGCGCCCGTAAGGTGCCAATTCTAAAGCTAAGATATTTGATAAAGCCGGAAGCATTGCTTTGGCCACGCTATAAAGCGGCATACGGAAATTATGGCGGCCAGGTTTGGCAAAGGTAGAACCGATAAGGATTAATGAAGCATTTTCCGTGCCATGATCTATCAAATGACGAGTAAGCGCATGAATGCTTTCAAGCGGTTCTGAAACGTGATGCTTTATAGAGCTTCGAGGGTCGTCGAGCATTGAAAAGGAAACGTTATCTGGTGCTGGCCACGCGCAATGTACGATACTTTTAATGGGCCGGTTTCCAATAACATCGCCAATGCGTGTGATATCTGGTACCGTAAATGAACCTTCAAGGTCCCCCCTAGAAATACCCAAGCCTTTGTTGCCAAGAATTTTCAACAAGGCACTTCCAACGCCGCCAGAAGCCCCGATTACGAGAATTGGAGCTTCATCATTCGATGGAATGCTAAGCTTAGCACTTTCCTTCGACACTCCAATTTTATGATGCCCGAATTCATATGTAGCTTGGACATAGCGAACCCCAGAGTCACGATCACTAACGTTGGCCTCAACCCGACCGACACCACCTGTTTCAGATACCAGCCGAGCGGACACCGTTAAGCTTGCCGGTGGAATAATTGGAGCAATAAAACGCAGCTTCATATTGTGCAGCAGGCAATCCGCACCTGGTATGTGCATGCCTGCAATTCTGGAAATTAATCCAGCAGAGAACGCGCCATGCAGAACCATATTTTTGTATTCCGTTTTGGATGCATGTCCAGGATCAGTATGGAGCGGATTCCAGTCGCCAGAAAGCTCCGCAAAACGGAGTGCATCTTTCGGACTTACATCAATTTGGAAGCTTGCTGTTTTCATAGACCTTTTTGTATCAAAATTTCTTGGATAGCCGCGTAAGAAGTCATGTGTTCAAAATCATTGGTATCAAACTGAATAGAAAATTCGCTTTCCATCCCAGCAACAATCGATGTTAAGGCGAGAGAATCCCAGCTTGGCATGGTGATTCTTCGAATTTTAGTAACATCAAAGTCCTCCTCGAGCTCAAATACCGCCATAAAGATATCTTTGAGAATTTGTTCGTTAGTTATGGGCATTATTTTTCATTCCTGTGAGCATTAGGCTAGCAGTTGGGTAACTTTCTGGAACATTTTAGTTGAGAAGGCATGAGAAGAATATGAGCCTATAAAAACCACTCGTGCGACTACTCGACAGAAACAATTTCAGCCTGCAATAGTATTGCCAAAATATCATACATCTCCCACATCGGCGACCCGAAGCGTTCAGCCATTTCAAGCAATCCAGTTTGTCCGTCGCTGTAGGCAATTACATTCATTAAATTGCGAACATTGACATTATATTCCTTCGTAGATAGCTGCGGATAAAGGTCTCTTTTACTTAATTGAGGTTCGCATAGTATTTTGGTTACAGGCTTTAAATTCATTTCCAAACATTCGATACATGTTCGCAATAGTTCATATCCGCCAAACAATCCCTCTGGCGAGATAACGGTCAAATCATCTCGTGACGTATGATACTCAGGAAAGTCGTTAAACCCACCCCGCATAACCGTTACCACCGGCAGATCCACACCAGGTGCACAATATTGCCGCTCATCAGAACCACGCTCAAGAAATGAGTATTTTGTAAACCGATCTACCTTAAATTCTAAAACGTGATTCACTATCCTATCAGCAAGGGTTCCATCTTTGCGGGATGCTATGTATGAATAGCCTCTATCATCTCCGATACAACTTACGTTGAAACCGGCCACCACGTTCTTTTTCATCTGCTCGATATTTTTACTCAGATAGCATATGGAGCCGATGGTCTCGGGGATGAAAATAATGCGATAGGTGTATCGTCTGTCTGAAAGCTCACTCAGCCACTTCCCAAGAAACGAGGTAACGATTGGGCCTGACAGCTCATTGTTCGCCATCGACGGGTGACAAACGTAAGTCGAAATAAGTACTTCTTCAGCAGTCGATCCGGGAAGTATCAGTTCCCCATATGTTAAATGTCCAAGCTTTAAAGTACTGTCGATAACGACCTTATAAGTACCTGGCTTCAAATTTTCGCGCTGATTATGAGTAAGGCAGAATCCCCATTTTTCTTCGTAATAAGATGTAATGTACGGAATTGCATCTGGATCATCTGGAATAGAGTAAAGGTGTTCTTGAAGCTCGTCCAGAGACATCGATTCATCAACAGGCGTCGAATAACTGACGACATGCAAATTACTTTTGTTGAAGTCGACGACTTTATCACCGGATGGGTCAATTATATACGCATCACGAATATTCCATTCTGGCGGCACGACCCAATCAAAACACTTAGTGCCTGACGGCACCTCATGTATTGTCAAATTTGGTAACTCGCGCTGAATAATTGACAAAGTCTGACGGACGCCGTCACCTGTGATGCTGCGACAAATTGGAAAAAGTTCTTCGGCAAGCCCGAACATAGACTGCCCGATATTTTGTGGATCATCTTGTTCAGGCAATGACTGAACCTTCCTTATCAATCATATGAGTATATAGTTTGCGAAAACCTCGGTCGCGCAATCAAAGGGTGCCGTCACGTTCAAATATAAAATGATCGTGTCCGTGATGTTCGGACCGAGTAGCA
>JAESUA010000303.1 GCA_016763255.1 Magnetovibrio sp.
GCCATATCCGGCGCGATCATGCCAGACCCTTTGACAAAGCCGTTCAACGTCACCGTGACATCACCGATTGTGGCACTGCGGCTGACTCCCTTGGGGAAGGTATCGGTGGTCATGATGGCGCTGGCGGCCTGTTCCCAAGTGGCCGAGCCAAGCTGATCATTGAGCCCCGGCATCTGAGAGGTGATGTGATCATGGGGCAAGGGCTCGCCGATCACCCCGGTGGAGGCGCTAAACACCTCACTCACGTCACAGCCCACGGCGTTTGATACGGCCCCCAGAATGTGGTCGACGGATTCTTCACCACGTTTGCCGGTAAAAGCATTGGCGTTGCCGGAATTGACCACCAGGGCGCGCGCAAATCCTCCGCCAAGATGCTTTTGGCAATTGAGCACCGGTGCAGACGCGGTTTTCGATTTGGTGAACACACCCGCAACCGTGGTGCCGGGCACAAATTCGGCCAGCATCAAATCGGTGCGGCCTTGATATTTAACCCCGGCTTGCGCAGTGGCAAAACGCACACCCTTGATGTCCGCCATGGTGGGGAAACATTTAGGGGCTAGGGGAGATTTTTTGATATCCATTGTCTTAAGTCCAACTTAGGGATGAGACCCTATTCTTGAAGGGCTTTGACAACCTCTTCAAAGCTCTTCTTTTCAATTTTCGCCGCGTCGCGCAATTGGCTTATCAAATCACGGCCAAGCTCGGCGAGCAATTCCTGAGCCAGGATTTCACGGGCATCTAGGTAACTGGGAACCGGGAACGGTCGTCGTTCTTCAACCAAAATCACATGCCAGCCATATTTGCTTTGCACCGGGGTTTTGGTGAAGTCGCCCACCTTTAAAGCCATCGCGGCGAGGTAAAATTCTTTGACCATTTTGCCGGGACCAAACCAGCCCAGATCACCGCCACGTACGTTGGAAGGGCCGGTAGAATGTTCTTTGGCCAGTTCCGCAAAATCCGCATCGGCTTCAAGCTCAATAATCAACGCGAGCGCTTCGTCTTGAGTTTTGACGAGGATATGACGGGCGCGCACTTCAAATTCCGTCTTGGCACGTTCGGCCACTTGCTTGTAGCGCTGCATGATCATTTCATCGGTGAGCTGCTGACCAATTTGACGGGCCAACAAGATGCGCTCAAGAATTTGGTCGGAAATGCGCTTCATGCGATGAAGATATTCCGGCGATTCGTGATAACCCAGTTCCCTGGCCTTATCCGCGCTTAAGCGTGAATTGATCAAAGATTCGAGCAGCATCGGGTAGATGTCGCGCAGCGGCGCACCTTGCAGTTTTGGCGATAATGAATTGCGGGCATTTTCGATGTCGGAAAGGCGCACGAACTGATCGTTCACCGTCGCCACGACGGGATCAGTTTCAGCGGCCTGCACGTCAAGAATTCCCAAGCCCCCGGAGATTCCAAGGACCAAGACACCGCCAAGCGCGCCCATACGGGTGATCCGCTTCAAACTCATTTACCTACCATCCACACAATTGATCTTGGCATTAAGCACATCATGCGTTTGGGGACAAGCATTGACGGTTGATTGAAGTTTGTTTTGTTTTGGGCCTGATTTGCAATTGGCATATGATGCGGCCAGTCTCACCGTATTGTGATGAGTTGATCTGATGCATATTCACCAAAAATCCTTAGCGTTCCTTTGTGCCACAATGTTGGCATCACAGCCATTTGCCGCAGCACAAGCCGGTGATTTTCTATTTCAGTGGGACAATGACAAAGTCGCCGACACCGATCGCCATTACACCAACGGCATGCGCCTTGGCTACGTCCCCACCAAACCCGCCTTTCAGTTGACATACGTGGCCACCAAGCTGGCCACCATCTGCCTATTCAACACACCTGATAATATCCGTGCGGGTTGGGTGATCGGTCAAGATATGTACACCCCCGAAGACGTGTATGCGACAGTGCCCGATCCATTGGACCGACCCTATGCGGGCTGGACATATTTGGGTGTCACGGCACAAAGCGAAACGACAAAAGGTCTGACAGATTTCAATCAGCAAGACACCATCGAGGTCGATTTTGGCATTGTCGGTCCGGCCTCACGGGCGGGCGAAACGCAAAACTGGTTTCATCGCAAAATCAACGTATCCCAATCTCGTGGTTGGGATCATCAAATCGGATCTGAACTGGGATTGTTGGTCACCCGCACCCTTAAATTGCGTATGCCTTTGTGGGAACCGTTTGGCAAAGAAAGCCCGGCGTTCGACATCATCCCCCACGCCACCGCCCAGGTGGGTAACATCAAAATCGCCGCCGCTGCCGGGGCGACGCTGCGCTTTGGCGGTAATTTAGGGGAAGACTTCGGCCCCATTTACGGCACCTTTGCGATGCCACGCGCACGTCCCGATCATCTGACCTGGTCATTTTTCATTGGGGCGGAGGCCCGCGCCGTGGCCAGGGACATGTTTCTCGGTGGCAATACCTTCAAGGACAGTCCCAGTGTGAAGCACAACCCGTTCGTCTTGGAAAGCCGCATCGGAATCACCACCCATATGGCGCTGCCCAAAAATTGGTGGGCCAATGGGGTGCGCCTTGATTTAAGCCACGTACAGCGCACCCGTGAGTTCACCACCCAAGATAAAAGCGATCGCTATGGCAGTTTTAAACTCACCGTTAATTATTAATATCACGGCCCTCAATTGAGCAGCACCGGTTGATTCCAGCGGCATACACATATGACCCAACACCTTTTTCCTTAAATTTATGGGCACCGCTTGCGCTCGCTCTCCTTGACCAGACACATGAGCAGTTTTTTCATTACACATTCATAACAACATCAAAAATTTATTTCGGATTCGGAACGTAAAAGTTATTTTCTTATGGGCAGTTAGATGCCCCTTTTCTGTATCCTTAGGCTTTGATCAATGGAACAAATGAATCAAGTTTCAATGCACACTCACCGTCTAAGCTCTCTGAATTGATCGCATCAAGACACTCTATTTACGGAAAATTCCCTGTCATATGCGGGCATGCGTTGACAGACGTCTCGGGCGTCTCTAATTCTTGGTCATCACCGGGGGTAAATTAGGGCCTTCAGCCATACTTTCCGGTCACTTTAACATTTGTCTAAGGTAACCCGCATCTATGCTTGGCGCTCTCGCAAAAAAGATCTTCGGTTCGGCCAATGACCGTTACATCAAAGGTCTGCATAATACCGTCGATGCCATCAACGCTTTAGAGGCCGACCTGCAAGCGCTTGACGATGATGCGCTCAAAGCCCGCACGCCGTGGCTTAAAGGTCGCATCGAAGCCGGGGAAAGCCTCAACGACATTTTGCCCGACGCCTTTGCCACCGTGCGCGAAGCCGCCAAACGCGTGCTTGGCCAGCGTCACTACGATGTGCAGATGATGGGTGGCATCGTTTTGCACCGCGGCCAAATCGCGGAAATGAAAACCGGCGAAGGCAAAACCCTGACCGCGACATTGGCGGTGTACCTCAACGCGGTGGGCGGCAAGGGTGCCCATGTGGTCACGGTCAACGACTATCTGGCCAAACGTGACGCCGAATGGATGGGTCAGGTTTATGAATCTTTGGGCCTGAGTACCGGCTGCATCGTGCACGGTGTTTCCGACCCGGAACGCAAAGCGGCTTACGGCTGCGACGTCACCTATGGCACAACAACGAATTCGGCTTTGATTATCTGCGCGACAACATGAAATTCTCCTTGGAGGAAATGGTCCAGCGC
>JAESUA010000304.1 GCA_016763255.1 Magnetovibrio sp.
CATCGCACCGGCCCGTTGCAGGCCTTCGATCTTTTTCAGTTCGTCCTCAAGCTCTTTGAGGATCTGACCGCTTTCATTTTTAAGCTCATCTTGCTGAGCCAATTCCTTAGCGTACTTGCGAATCTCAACCAATTCATCGATCAGTTCTTTGTTTTCGGTTTTGACCTCACGCACGATGGAGGCAACTTCGCTTTTCAGCCGATCCACTTCGCTGCGACCGTCATCATCACCGGCATCCACGCCGCAATACGCCGTCGCCATGCGCTGCATGGCTTTGCAGTCGGTTTTAAAAAAACCCGCCGCATCTTTTTCCCATTTATCGACCATCACCTGGAGCGCCGCTAACGCCGAGCCGGTGGCCTGGGCGATGTTTTCACGCGCCGTAACCACCACCGGGTTTTTGTCGCCTTGGGCCAATTCATCACAGCTCTCATCAATAGCCTTCTGTTTATCGGCCATTGCGCGGTGCATAGACTTCGCCGCCCCCTGCACCGCTGCACTCAGGCCAGACCATTCCCCGCGCGCGCCGAACCCGCTGATTTCACGCAGCGTCACCTCAGACATTTTCACCGTGCCCTTGGCTTTGGACATCATCGCACTGGCTTTGCCCCCAACACTGCGGGCAACCTTGGGGATTTCGCTCATGCCTTCGGCTTTTTTCTGCGGCAAGTAGGCCTTGATAACCTCGTCCAATCGTCGCTGCTGGACCTTGCATGCATCGGGGGTGGCGTCATTCAGGGCAATTTGCAGATTTTTCATTTTTGCCAGACGCACGGCAGCGGCCTGAAAGGCTTTCACGTGACCGGGCCAGTTTGACGCCATCTCTTGGGCTTGGTCGTCATCACCTTGAACCTTTTTCAGATCCGCCAGAGATTTACTCAACGTCACCGAAAGTCGCACCGCATCGACCGTATCTTGGGCGCTGGCATCTTTATCAAACCCTTTGATTTCAGCGCTCATTTTATCGAGCAGTTGTTCCGCAGTGGAGATGAGTTTTTGGCGATCCTTGGCCTCATCGGCGTAAAGAGAGAACGGGGCTACGATCAACGCAAACATCGCCATCGTGAGCCAAATCGTTTTGATATTGTTTTTCATCAGAACTGCTCCACCAAATCGGCCCGCGCTCCGTATGGAGTGGCGTCCGGGTTGGTGGGAAACGGCGGTATGCCGTCGATGAAAAGTCGGGTGGCATAATTTTGGATCTTGGTATTACCGCCCTCGCCAAAGCCAAGATCGGCGTAATCATCACTGGCGTATGGGTCTTCTTCCACAGCCTCTTCAATGACCGGCGTTGGCTCATCAGCCGTTACACCAGCCATCAAAACCGCGTCCTCGCCCAACAATGCGGCCAATTCAGCCATCGCCGGATCGGCTGGCGTTGTGTCCTTTGACGCGATCGGTGGCGCGTCTGGTTCGGCTTTCGCCCCCGCCGCCAGCACGGCCTTTTTTGAACCCGCAGCAAGGAACGGCTTCACCTGTACATGCAGCTTGGGATCGAACGCCGCATTGTCTTCAACGTCCCATTCAAAATCTTCCGCATCATCCGCGCTCAGCGGCAGATAGCGGGCCGATCCATTGAACTTGCCGACCACCGCCGCCATGTCCGGGTCCAAAACCGCAAAAAGCGCACCGTTCCCCCAAAACAAGTTTTCAGTAATCGCCACCGGCGGGCCTTTGACGTCGTCCCATTGGGCGTGAATCGCACCACCGGCGTTGTAGGCAAACAGATTTTTGGTGATGTCGACCAGCTTGGCGGCGTACTTGTTGCCGATTTCCAAGGTACCGGGGTTGGAGGTGCCGGGATCGGGGTTATAGGGCCAATTGAGGATAAAGCTGTTGTTCTCAAAACCGTAGCGCTTGATCATCAACTTTCCGGACGGTGAATTCACCCGCCACGCCATCACGGTGTTCATGATCAAATTGTTGCGTACCAAAATTTCGGCATCATTGGACATGGCGCGGATCAACGGCTGAGCGACGGTATGCGCGCCGTTCAAAAAGATGTTTTCGGCCACCACCAAGCGGTCGGTGGTCAGATATCCAAACGCCAAAATGGGATAAAGGCTCGACGTGCCTTTGAGCAAAGAGTTGTTGCGGCTGTCGTATTTGTTGCCTGGCGCAACATCAAACGTCAGCCCCGACAGGTACAGTTCTTTAAGCGCATGCTTGCGCCCCGCGAACTGGATCACCGGGCGCGACCGATCCTGGGCGGTGATCAATCGCGACTGATTTTGAAACGGTGCCCGGCTGGTGAAACTATCGTCATAACCGCCGACAATGCGCAACCGCACCCCCGGCGCCACCACATCGGGGAACAACCAATGACCGGTTTTAGCTTTGCCAAAATAATCCCCGGCGGCGATTTTGATGTTCACCGTGCAATCACCGCACGCCATGATCTGTTGGCCCGCAGTTTTAAATGCTTTGGTCACGGACTTGGCGGCAAAAATAGTCGTTTTATTGGCGCGGGCCTTGGCGGTGTCATAGGCGGCACTGCCTTTGGCACCGACCAAAATATCAATATCTGCAGCGTGTGCGGCGATGCTTGCCACACAAAGTATCGACAAAAATGCAGTGATGCCTGCAAAGCGCCTGATGTGACGGGGCATATTCCCCTCCCTGTTCTGGTTTCGCGAAACGGCAATTGGGCGTGGCGAAAACAGCGGGCACCGACATACACACGTATACAGTGTTACTGTTACGTCACAACCCTATTAGATTGTGTCGCACAGCACACACGTTCAAGTCGTTTATTATTGTGGTGCATACCTATTGGTGTATCTTCAGGCATTTTTTTGACGCAAAGCACCTGCCCGCGCTTTGCATCACGCAAACTTCACAAAACCTTCGTTTTTATATCCACCCGGCTCGCTTAGCGTTTAGTGAGCCACATACCTTTCAAAAATCAGGGCCAGACAAATGCGTATTTTGCCCAACATGCCAAACCCGTTTGCCACGCGGTGGAACGACATCAGCATCATGGCCGCTGTTTTGATCCTCATCACGGCTGGGTCTTTTGGCCATTGGCCAAAGTGATCTTTGCGCCGACGCCGCACCAGAATTTTTGGAGTTGACCACCACGCAACCCGGACCGCATGGCGCGAAATGATCGAAAATCCGGGCAAGAAGCTCATTCCCACGACAATTTTTGCCGTATTTGCACGGCCTAACCTTGCGAAATATAAGGATTTGTCGTTAAATTAGGGTCTTCATTTTGAGCTTGGGAGCATCTTCAACCATCATGGGTGTTACACTACGAGAAACCGACGATTTACTCGTCGCGCAAACGGAAATTCGCCACCTGAAAAACACCATTCAGGCCCTACGCGAAGAGATGGAGCGCGTGCGCTTCGAAAAAGACGAAGCGGTTTCGGCTGCAGTGTCCGAAGCCAACCAAGAAATCCAACAATTGCGCGCCACCGCCGGTGCACTGCGTGATGAATTGGAAAGCCTGCGCTTTGACAAAGACGAGGCCGTGCACGGTGCGATCAAAGACGGCAAAGACGAAACCGGCCAACTGCACCACACCAT
Organism: Magnetovibrio sp.; assembly: GCA_016763255.1. Classification (GTDB taxonomy): domain Bacteria; phylum Pseudomonadota; class Alphaproteobacteria; order Rhodospirillales; family Magnetovibrionaceae; genus Magnetovibrio. The sequence goes on from JAESUA010000304.1 coordinate 3,532, forward strand.
TCAGGCGATCCGCGACGAAACAGAAGCGGTCAAATTCAAATACGAAGATCAAATCGAGCAGATGAGTCGACACGCACGCGATGAATCCAAACAGCTGCACCAAACCATACAGGCGATCCGCGATGAGTTGGATGCCCTGAGAAACGATCAAACTAAAAAAGCTTAACGAGGGAATTTTATGGCCGACACACAGTCGACCCGCGGCGCAACCAAAAAACAACGCGCCAACGTCAAAAAAACGCCGGCGAAGAAAAAACGCGGTAACGCAAAAGCACCGTCCAAGGCCAAAGCGCGCGACGTCACCAAACTCAGCGCGGCGGAAATCCATCGTCTGCAACGTGCCGATTTGTTGTTGGGCATCTCGCGCCATATGGCGGGCATCGAAACGCTCGACGAGGTGCTGAGCGAACTGGTCGCTATCGTCAGCCGTGAAACCAGCGCCGAGCGCTCTTCATTGTTCCTCAACGATATGGAAACCGGCGAGCTGTACACCCGCGTGGCCCAAGGCAGCAACATCCGCGAAATCCGCATCCTCAACGACAGCGGCATTGCCGGCTGGGTGTTTTCATCCGGCAAGGGCACCATCATCGACGACGCCCACGAAGATGCACGCTTCAACAAAACCATTGATGAGCAGACCGGTTTTCGCACCCGCTCAATCTTGTGCGCACCGATCAAAACCGTCAAAGGCGACATCATTGGCGTGGTCCAATCGTTAAACAAAAAAGACGGTCGCAAGCAGGCCTTGTTCGTCAAGGACGACCTGGAATTTCTCCAAGACATCGCCACCCAAGCCGCGGTGGCGCTGCAAAGCACCGAGTTCGTCGAACGCATGCAAAAAAAACGTACCCAGGAAATGGAATTCCTGGATGTGGTGTCCGACGTCACCTCTGAAATCAACTTGAACGCCCTGCTCGCCAAGGTCATGGGCGAAGCCACACGGATGTTGAATGCGGAACGCTCGACGCTGTTCTTGAATGATGAAAAAACCAATGAATTGTGGTCCATGGTCGGTGCCGGACTGGACGCCTTAGAAATCCGTTTACCCAATCATGTCGGCATCGCAGGTACCGTGTTTACATCGGCCCAATCGATCAACATTCCCTACGCTTATGCCGATCTGCGCTTCAACCCGGCGTTCGACAAAAAAACCGGGTTCTTCACCCGCTCCATCTTGTGCACCCCGGTGGTGACCAAGCAAGGCAAGTGCATCGGCGTCACCCAGGTTTTGAACAAAAAAGGTGGACCATTTTCCGACGAAGACGAACAACGCCTTAAAGCCTTCACCGCACAGATCTCCATCGGCTTGGAAAACGCCAAACTGTTCAACGATGTGCAGAACATGAAAAACTACAACGAAAGCATGCTTGAAAGCATGACCAACGCTGTGGTCACCACCGACGAAGACGGCAAGATCGTCACTTGCAATGCGGCCGGTTACCGCATCATGAAATTGGAAGGTGAAGACGCCATCATCGGCAAAACGGCGGAAGAGTTTTTCATCGACGACAACGAATGGGTGATCAAAAAAATCCGTAAGGTTGATGAATCCCAGGTGTCGGATATCTCGATGGATGCCGAACTGAAGTTCGGTGGCGAGCAGACCTCGGCCAACGTCACCATCTTGCCGCTGATTTCATCGGAACAAGAAAAGCTCGGCTCGATGGTTATGATCGAAGACATCTCATCCGAAAAACGCATGAAATCAACCATGAGCCGTTACATGTACCCGGCCCTGGCCGACCAGTTGATGGAAGGCGGCAACAACGAAGATTTTCTTGGCGGGCGGAGCACCGACGCCACAGTGCTGTTTTCCGACATTCGCTCCTTCACCACTTTGACCGAAAAGCTCGGCCCCCAGGGCACGGTGAAATTGCTCAACGAATATTTCACCATCATGGTCGATTGCATCACCGAAGAAGGCGGCATGCTGGATAAGTTCATCGGTGACGCCCTCATGGCGGCGTTTGGCATTCCGGTGTCCCACGATGATGATGAAGACCGCGCCATGCGCGCCGCCATCAAGATGATCACCAGCCTCAACGATTGGAATGTTGAGCGCGCCGCACGTGGTGAGATGACCATTGACCACGGCCTCGGCCTCAACACCGACAACGTGGTGTCAGGCAACATCGGATCGCCCAAGCGCATGGATTACACCATGATCGGCGACGGTGTAAACTTGGCCGCGCGTTTGGAAAGTGCCTGCAAGCAATACCACGCGCATTTGCTGATTTCCGAATACACCCACAAAAAACTCAAAGGCACGTATCGCATGCGCGACATCGATGATGTCATCGTCAAGGGCAAAACCATGCCGGTGCGGGTGTTCGAGGTGCTGGATTATCACACCGATGAAACCTTCCCCAACCTGATGGACGGGGTCGGCTATTTCACCGAAGGGCGCAAGCATTACCACGTGGGTTCATGGGATAAGGCGATTACATCGTTCAACGATGTGCTCAAAGCCAACCCCAACGATAAATTGTCAGAAACCTACATCGAACGTTGCCAGCACTTGAAAGCCGATCCGCCAAAAGACTGGGACGGTGTGTGGATAATGAAGTCTAAATAGATTTGAGTTCCGACAAACGCGATCTTATACCAAGCTGCATTAATAATGACCTATAGGGATCGCTTTCCAAAGGCCGTCGGGTCGGAGAAAATCCGCAGGTGATGTGGTTCATCATCAA
>JAESUA010000305.1 GCA_016763255.1 Magnetovibrio sp.
CAAGAGCTGACCCCGTTGGGAATCGAGATTGCCGAAAAGGCCCGCGTGGTCCTGGACGGGGCACGCGACATTTCCGAGACCGCGAGCGCCGACAGCCAGCCGTTGTGCGGTCGCATGCGTCTGGGTGTGATCCCAACCATCGGGCCGTTCGTTTTGCCACGGGTGCTGGGCGGATTGCGCACCGCTTATCCGGATTTAAAGCTGTATTTAAAAGAAGGCCAAAGCGCCGACGTATTGGACCAGTTGCACCGTGGCGATTTAGAAGCGGCGATCATCGCCCTGCCCTATGACACAAACAAGTTCGAAACCTTGGTGTTGGGCGACGATGCGTTTTGGGTGGCGTTGCCCAAAGGCCACAAACTGACCAAAAAACGCAGCCTTAAACCCGCTGATCTGCCCCCCGACGAACTTCTCATGCTCGAAGACGGCCACTGCCTGCGCAAACATGCCTTGGCTGCCTGCGAAATTTCCACCACCACCAGCGCCAATGATTTTGAAGCTTCCAGCCTCTATACCCTTGCGGAAATGGTCGCCAACGGGCTGGGTATCACGTTTTTACCGGAAATTGCCCTGTCATCGGGCATGATCAACACCGACGCGCTGGAACTGCGCCCGCTAAAAACATCTGGCACCCCGCGTCAAATTTCCTTGGTGTGGCGCACATCTTTCCGTCGCGATTTGGATATAGCCGCACTGGGGGCCTATTTACGCGGGCGCATGGCGGGCTTGCGGATTAAACGAAAATAAGAGAACGCACATGGATATTGGAATGACATTTGAGCTTACCCTGCGACTTTTGTTCGGGGAAAAAGCCACCCACATTGCAAACCAAGAGGGCGATCCCAAAGCTCGCCAACAGTGGCTAACCAGCGCCGTCAAACGGATGTACAGCCATGTCAATCAACTCGACACGCACCCACAACATCAAAAAATGCTGTTGAGCGAACTTGACCACATTAACCAGCGGTTGGATATCAAACCCAAGCCATCGTGGGAACTGGTCTACAGCCTGTTTCGCTTATGTTTTCGCCTGTTGGGGTCTGTCGATCTCAAGGGAAGGCGCGATTGCCCCCCCACATATCGACAAAGTGACGATCAAAATCATCCCCCTATCAAGCCCGGCGGTGACCAAGCTCAGCTTAGGTTTGATGACAAAAGAGATGCCGCCTCAATCAGACAGAAGCTTGTTCAAGACCTGCAAGACTCAGGATTTGATGACGATAAAATCGGACAAGTTTTGAATCTTACGAATGCTGAAGTGAAAAAATTTCACCTCCAGAAACCGAATTAAACTCAGTCGAACATCGCGTCGATGTCGGCTTGGCTTACGCTTTCTTCGCCTTCAAGTGCCGGACCCTCCATGGCCACTTCACCATCTTCGGTCTTGTCGACTTTAGCCACCGGCAATGCGGCGATGGAATCTTTGCCGATGATCACCACCAACGAGCTCAGCGTGCCTTCCAGAAGGTTCATGGTTTTGACAATCTTGGAAATGCGCTGACCGGTGATGTCTTGGAACGTGCAGGCCTCGAAAATGCGGTTGCTGTTGGCAATAATTTTGTCGAAGTCTACTGTCACTTCATCGATGAGAATGCGCTCTTTAAGGCTTTGCACCAGGTTGGTCGATTCTTCGGCCGCTTCCATGATGGTATTGGTCGCATCCTCGGTCGCCTGAACGATGGCGTTCAGCTGATCGGCAACTTTGTTGAAATGATCAACCGGGGCATTGGGATGCTTAACGGTGGCGATCTCAGACTTGATGCGCTCCATATACTCATAAAGCTGCACAATCTGGCGCGACAGTTCGTCATATTGAACATTGGGCTGGTCTATCATGCGAAGAACTTAGCACCATCACGGCATTTGCGCACCCCCGATACATGGGGACAGAAATTATTCATATTTCTGCCCCCATTATGCAACTTAATCCAGCAGCTCCGGATAGACATCCATCAAGTTGGTGCCTTTCAAGCGGTCAAAATAGCGGGCCCGATAAATCAGCCGCGTGTGGGTTTCATCATCTGCAAAGGCCGCACGATCATGCAAAACATTGGTGCTGACCAGGCCCATGCCGGGCTCTAAGCGGCCTTGGTAAATATAGGCGCAGTCGCTTTCCAACAAATTTTCCAAAAAGGCCTCGGCTTGCCGGGTGATGGCGTTGTCTTTCCAGATCACGTTGCGCTCACGGATGGTATGACGCATATGCAGGTTGCCGGTGTTGGGGCAGACGGAAAAGACCGGGCCCTTTTCTTCACGACGCGCAACGGTCCCGGCCTCATCGATCCGTGCCGGGATGGTCATGGCATCCGGGGCCATAAAAGCTTTGATGAATTCCGGGTTTTCCTGACGCATCAGCATGTAGGCCATTTCGTGATCCGTCAGACGATTTTCGCCGCCCGTGGCTGCCGGACTAACGCAATGCAGATTGAGGCTCTGAATCTGCTGATTGGCGGTATTGTAATAGCCGTCGGTGTGCCATTTGATGGCCCGATCGGTATAGGGAATATAGTTATGCCGCGCGCCCTCATCGACCACCGTCAGCGACGTCAAACCATCATCATCGGACAGCCAATTGTGATTCATATCCAACGCGCCCAGTTGCGAGGCCAGCTTCAACGGAATATCACGGTCCGCATCATCGCCGGTGGCGCTGACATAAACCGCCATATTGGCTTTGCGTAGGCGGGACAACAAACCGGCATGCTCGGCCACCGTCAACTGCCTGGGATCGTTTACCTTCACCACCAGATCGCCCAATGCGGTCGGATAATCTTTCAACTTGGCGTCACACCAACGTTCAAACAACGGCGTATTGGAAAGATCGAAGGGGCTCTGAATGGTCAGGGCCTTGGTCAAGGTGGCGTTCATGTGATGGGTCCTCACTATCGAATGATAACGGTTCAAGCGCAGGAAAGTTCATTCCGAGCAAAAACAATATAGCGTAATCTAAGAATTCACAGCCACCCGTCATTGACCGCGATCATCTGCCACATTCCTAGAAATAGGAATAAACACCGAACACCAACAAAAACAATGCCCCCGATCTCACAGATCGGGGGCTTCGTAAAAGTTTCTGAAAGAGAGGTGTTATAAACCCCTAGATCAGCCGTTGCGGACCTGAACCAAGAAACTGTCCACTTGCGAACGCAGCATTTCGGACTGTTTCGACAATTCACTGGCTGCACCCTGAATTTGGGTCGCCGCCGCGCCGGACTCACCGGCCGCTTGGGTCACACTTTGGATGGTCGATGACACTTGTGTGGTGCCTTGCGCGGCCTGTTCAACGTTGCGCGCAATTTCCTGAGTTGCGGCCCCTTGTTCTTCCACCGCCGCGGCGATGGTCGAGGTGATCTCGTTGATCTGGTTGATAATGCCGCCGATCGAACCGATCGCCGTCACCGCTTCCTGAGTCGCGCCCTGGATGCCACCGATCTGGCTGGAGATTTCCTCGGTCGCCTTGGCTGTTTGGTTGGCGAGGTTTTTGACCTCAGAGGCCACCACTGCAAAGCCCTTACCGGCTTCACCGGCACGCGCCGCTTCGATGGTCGCGTTCAACGCCAACAGGTTGGTCTGATCGGCGATGTCGGTGATCAGGGCGACCACCTCACCGATCTTGTTGGCCGCTGCGGCCAGACCTTGGATCTTTTCGTTGGCACCTTCGACCTCGGCCACAGCCGTGCTCGCAACCTGTGTCGACTGAGACACCTGACGCGAAATTTCAGAGATCGAGGAGGACAGCTCTTCGGCTGCGGAGGCCACCGTTTGGACGTTGGTCGATGCTTCTTCCGATGCCGCCGCAACGGTGGTCGACTGGGTGCTGGTTTCTTGCGCCATGGCCGACATGGAATCGGCCGACGATTGCAGTTCGGTCGAGGCCGACGACACGGATTCGACGATGCCACCGACATTGTTTTCAAAATCGTCAGCCATATCGTGCATCATTTGGCGTTTTTCTTCTTTGGAGCGTTTTTCCGCTTCGATTTGTTCGGCTTCCATCTTTTTAACGCGGATGGCGTTGTCCTTAAACACCTGCACCGCTTGGGCCATCTCACCGATTTCATCGGACTTGCCCAACGCCGGAATGGCGGTTTCCAGGTTGCCATCGGCTAAGCTGCCCATGGCTTCGGTCATGCCTTTGACCGGCCCAA
>JAESUA010000306.1 GCA_016763255.1 Magnetovibrio sp.
CGGCCCAGGGAGTGATGTCGCGTGGCTTGGCATCACGTGGTTTGTCGTCACGCGGTTTGTCGCGGGGTTTATCCCCTTGGGGCTTATCGGCGCGAGGTTTATCGGCCCAGGTTTTTTTGTCCTGCTTTTTATCGTATTTTTTATCGCGCGGTTTATCGTCACCGTACGATTTCTTTTTGCCGAACGGTTTGTCACGTCCGGGTTTGTCGCGATTGTCGTAGCTGCGTTTTGGCGCATCGGGCACGCCGTCGAGGCGGTCCACGGTGATGCTTTTTTCGATCTTGCGCGACGGCCCGATGGCTTCGAGGAACTTGTCCACGCTGCCGGGTTCAATCTCCACAAAGGTTTCATTTTGCTGGATCTTGATGGAGCCGATTTCGCGCTTGGTGATGTGACCGGCGCGGCACAGCATCGGCAAAAGCCAACGCGGTTCGGCATTGTGTTTGCGTCCCACCGATAACTGGAACCACACGCCGTCGCTAAAATCATTGCGCGTTGTGCGTTCTTGCGCCTCGGGGCGATTGCCCGGTCCGGCATCAATCAATTCTTCCGCCGCGGGCATATCGGCGCGGCGCAGGTTCAAGAACGCCGCCGCGATGCGCTCGGCTCCGTGACGCTCCAAAAGTTCGGTGGCGAAGGCTTGATCTTCGGCGCTCAACTCGGCGCTGAGATTGGGGTCATCCAAGATGCGTTCGCGGTCGCGCTTGACGATATCATCAACCGAGGGCGGTTTTTCCCAAATGGCTTCGACCTTGGCGTTTTGCAGCAAGCGTTCGGTGCGTTTGCGCCAGTTGTGCGGCACCATCAAAACACTGACACCCTTGCGTCCGGCACGACCGGTACGGCCCGAGCGGTGCAACAAGGATTCCTTACCTTTAGGGATGTCGGCGTGGATCACAAGATCCAAGTTGGGCAGATCGATACCACGCGCCGCGACATCGGTGGCGACACAGACCCGGGCGCGACCGTCGCGCATGGCCTGCAAGGCGTGGGTACGTTCGTTCTGGCTGAGCTCACCCGACAACGCCACCACCGAAAAACCGCGGTTGTTGAGGCGACTGGTCATGTGGTTGACGGTGGCGCGGGTGGCGCAAAAAATAATGGTGCTTTTGGCATCGACAAAACGCAACATATTGATGATGGCATTTTCGCGATCATTGGGCGCGATGGTCAGCGCCTTATACTGAATGTCGAGGTGCTGCTTGGAATCCGATTGGGTGGAAATCCTGATGGCATCGCGCTGGTAGCGTTTGGCCAGACCGAGGATGGAACGCGGCACGGTGGCCGAAAACATCAAGGTGCGGCGACCGGACGGGGCCGATCCTAGGATGTATTCGAGATCGTCGCGGAACCCGAGATCAAGCATTTCATCGGCTTCATCCAGCACCACCGCCTTAAACGCCGAGGTGTCGAGCGAACCACGTTCGATATGATCGCGCAAACGCCCCGGGGTGCCGACCACGATGTGCACGCCGCGTTGCAGGTTGCGACGCTCCATGCGCATGTCCATGCCGCCGACACAAGACGCCACGCTGGCGCCGGTTTCAGCGTACAGCCATTCCAGTTCACGTTTGACCTGCAAGGCCAGTTCGCGGGTGGGCGCAACGACCAATGCCAAGGGCGCGCTGGCGCGGCCGAAACGGCCATCGTCATTCAGCAGGGTCGGTGCCAAGGCCAGACCGAAAGCCACCGTTTTACCCGACCCGGTTTGGGCCGAGACCAAGGCATCGGCATCGCGCAATTCGGGGGCCAACATGGCCACTTGCACCGGAGTCAAAACTTCATAGCCGCGCTTTTGCAACGCTTGGCCAAGCGTCGCGGTGACGCCTTCGAACTGTGTCATGGTCTTTTCTTTCGAAATGCAGGGTCTCGTAGGTAGCCGAGCGCGAATCGCCCATTGGCTTTAGAACCTAGATGATCACCCGACCAAAACGCCGCAATGGCTAATTTTTGGGAAGAAAATAGCCCCGGATCCAAATGGTTGTCCGGGGCTTTTCTCGAATAATGGCGGAGAGAGCGGGATTCGAACCCGCGGTACGGGTTAACGTACACACGCTTTCCAAGCGTGCGCCTTAAGCCACTCGGCCACCTCTCCTCAAGGTTCGCGCGCAACCTAACGAACGGCGCGCGCAATTACAAGCGCAACTCATCTATTTAGCTACTTTTTCTCACATGGTTTTTTTAAAGCCGTGCGCTTTGTCGGTGACCGGCCCTGACGTGACGCTTAAGATGGCATTATGAAACGCATCTTATTTCTCATCGGCGTGGGCCTTCTGGCCTTGGCATTCCTCACCACCGCGGCCGAATTGGCCGCGCGATCGATCCATGTGGCCGAAGGGGTGCGCGCCACCATGCTTGTGTCATTGGGTGAAGTTTGGCGCACCGTCGCTCCGGGGAGTTTTCTGGCCCTGATGGACAATGCCCAATGGCCATTGGTGAGACATTTTATGGTGATTCCCGGCTGGCTGTTGTTTGGTGTACCGGGTTTAAGCCTGGTGATCATCTGCCACAAGCGCACCGATGATGAGACCGTGGCCGAACAAGAAAATGTGCTTTTTTTGTACGATGAGTTGGCCGCGGCAGCGAAAAAAGAGGGCTACACTGGACCCGCCGACGACATGGCTTGCAGCGATTTTGACGAGATCATTCCGGCCGAAGAGCATTACGCCACCGAACCCATCAGCGCCGATTTGTTGGTGCAACGCGATTATTTATTCGATTCCACCGCCTCGGCCCCCTCCCCCGCCCCACGACCCCAAAACGAACCACAACAAGACAGCGACAAGCCCTAAATTCCGCATTTTGCATTTTGCATTTTCAAAATGCATGCAACCACATGTTATCCCCCACGCTAACACCATAATACCAGCAATATCAAAGGTGTGCCAGTCACACTGGAATTGGCACGGCTCCTGCATTCGTACGTTTAACTCACATAACGCTATGGATTGCCTGTACCATGAACATCGTGCCCCCGCCCAAATCCCCATTATCACCAAGCAGCATCAAAAACATCCATCAAGTTCCGCGAATCTTGATTGCCGACGAACGCCCGGTGGAAGCGTTGGCCATCGAAAGCATGTTGCAGCGCGATCGCTATCAACATATTCGTGTGACCAATGATGTGCGTGAAATTGTGCCGATGCTCGACAGCTGGGGTTTTGATTTGTTGATCATGGATATGCACGCCACCTTGATCGATGGCGCAGAAATTTTACGCAAACTGGCTAAGCAGGTCGAGCGTGGGGAGTTGTCGTTGATCGCCATCACCAACCCCGGACACGAACCGGCGCGGCTCAGCGCCCTGGTCGCCGGGGCCAGCGATGCCCTCATACGGCCGGTCAGCCAAACCGACCTGCTGCCGATGGTGCGCCATGCGCTAAACACCAAGGCCTGGGGCCTCGGCATCACCACGTAGTGTACTAGTCGTCGCCCATTTTGAGGGCATTGATGAAGGCGCTTTGGGGGATTTCCACCTTGCCGAATTGGCGCATCTTCTTTTTGCCCTTCTTCTGCTTTTCCAAAAGCTTGCGCTTGCGCGAAATGTCGCCGCCATAACATTTGGCGGTCACATCCTTGCGCATGGCCGAAATGGTTTCGCGGGCAATCACCTTGCCGCCAATCGCCGCCTGGATGGGGATTTTAAACAGCTGGCGCGGGATCAAGTCTTTCAAGCGTTCGCACACCTGACGGCCGCGATTTTCCGATTGTGAGCGATGGGCGATGAACGCCAAGGCATCGACCGGTTCGGCGTTGACCAAAATCTGGATCTTCACCAGATCGTTTTCGTCATAACCATCCATCTCATAATCAAAGCTGGCATAGCCCCGCGTGATGGATTTCAAACGGTCGTAAAAATCAAACACCACCTCGTTGAGCGGCAGACGATAGACCGCCATGGCGCGGTTGCCGACATAAGTCAGCTCGACCTGGATGCCGCGCCGTTCGGTGCACAAATTCAGCACCGAGCCCAAGTATTCGTCGGGCACCAAGATGGTGGCCTTGATCCATGGTTCTTCGATCGAGATGATCTGGGTCGGTTCGGGCATGTCGGCGGGATTGTGCAGATCAATCACCTCGCCCTTCATCATGTGCACCTTGTAGGCCACAGACGGCGCGGTGGTGATCAGCTCGAGATCGAATTCACGCTCTAAGCGTTCCTGGATGATTTCCAGGTGCAGCAAGCCCAAGAAACCACAGCGAAAGCCCTGGCCCAAGGCGACGGAGGTTTCGGGCTCAAATTCAAAACTGGCAACATTGAGCCGCAGCTTGCCCATGCTATCGCGCAGATCGTTGTAATCGGCGGCATCGAGCGGAAACAAAGAGCAAAACACCACCGGCACCGAGGGATGGAAACCCGGCAGCGCTTCTTCGGCGGGCAGGCGGTCATCGGTGACGGTATCGCCGACGTTGGTATCGGCGACGGTCTTGATCGAGGCTGTGAAATAGCCCATTTCGCCGGGGCCAAGTTCGGCCAATTTGGTGATCTTGGGTGAAAACACGCCGACTTGATCGATTTGGTGGCTGGAACCCGAGCTCATCATGCGGATCTTTTGGCCCTTTTTCATGGTCCCATCGACCACCCGAACCAAAATCATCACGCCCAAATACGGATCGTACCAGCTGTCCACCAGCAGCGCTTTTAAGGGCGCGTCGCGATTACCAACGGGCGCCGGCAGACGCGTGACGATGGCTTCAAGGGTGTCTTCGATGCCGATGCCGGACTTGGCCGAGGTCAAGATGGCCTCCGAAGCATCCAAGCCG
>JAESUA010000307.1 GCA_016763255.1 Magnetovibrio sp.
CACCGACTCGACCCTGCGCCGCGCCACCCGCACGGTGTTGGATGAAGTTTTCAACTGCCTGACCGCTTGGCTGGCACCATTTTTGTGCTTCACCGCCGAAGAAGCCTGGCTGCAGCGCAATCCCGAAGATACCAGCGTGCACCTGCGCCTGTTCCCCGATGTGCCGCAAAACTGGCACGATGACGCCTTGGCCGCCAAATGGGTCAAGGTGCGTGAGTTGCGCCGTGTGATCACCGGGGCGTTGGAAATCGAAAGGGCGCAAAAACGCAGCCGCTCGTCGTTACAGGCGGCACCGAAAATCTATGCTTCCGTCGATTACGTCACCGCCATGATCGGCGTTGATCTGGCGGAAATGGCCATCACCTCGGGTGGTGATTTGATCGAAGGTGATGTGCCCGATGGCGCATTCACCGTCGAGGGGATTGTCGGCGTTGGTGTCGTATCGGATATGGCAGACGGCGAAAAATGTGAACGCTGCTGGAAAATCTGTGACGATCTTGGCGCAAATCCCGCTCATTCGAGCGTATGTGGCCGCTGTGCCGATGCGGTCAATCATATGACGGTGGCTGCTGAATGAACGATGGTGTGCGTGCTTTGGGGGCCAATCAAGCTGCCTGGAAGCGATTGGGGTGGGGTTTGGCGTTCGTCGTACTGGTGTCTGATCAGATCACCAAATGGTGGATTTTAAGCCTCTTCCAAGAGGCTGAGCGACCGATATTTAAAATCACGTCATTTTTTAACATCGTGCTGGCGTGGAATCCGGGCATCAGTTTTGGAATGTTCGGCAACGCCGGGGCCTACAGCGTTGAGATTTTGATTGGCCTCACGTTGACCATCTCTGCGGTGCTCGCGGTATGGCTGATGCGGGCTGAAACCCGCCTAACGGCATGGGGCCTAGGCCTCATCGTCGGCGGCGCGATCGGCAATGTGATCGATCGTTTTCGTTTTGGTGCGGTGATGGACTTCCTTGATGTGCATGTTTTGGGCTATCATTGGCCGACATTCAACATCGCGGACAGCGCCATCGTGATCGGCGCGGGGGCTTTGATGTGGGAAGCCTTGTTTGCGGGGGGCGAAAGTCCTACAAATACGGACCACAAAAAACATTAGGGCGTGAAAGCGCCCGTGAACCATGTGAAAGCATGTGAACTCACAAGGGCAAAAGTGTTGGGACAGATGAAATACATATCAACCATTGCAGTGGCTGCACTTGCCGTGTTCGCCCTTTCGGGGTGCGAGGGCGCGCGCAAAGCGCTGACTCAGACCAAGGCGGCACCGGATGAATTTGCGATTTACACCCGCGCACCGTTGACCATGCCGCCCGATTACGGTTTGCGTCCACCATCTGAAAAACTAAATCAAATGCGTAAAGCCGATGATCCTCGAGAAATCGCCAAGCGGGTGATGTTGGGCAATCGTCAAGCCCAAGCCAAGCCGATCCAGGCCGCCACACCAGGCACCACGGCGCTGTTGGCGCGGTCCGGGGCACATCTGGCAGAACCGGGTATTCGCCAGACCGTGAACCGTGAAACCACGGTTTTTGCCGAAGACGATCAAAATTTTATGGAATCCTTGATGTTTGATCCGGATCCTTCAAATCTGGTCAATCCGGCGCTGGAACAAAAACGTCTCCAGGAAAATCAGGCTTTGGGCAAAGCCGTTAATGATGGCGATGTGCCAACCATTGACAAAAAATCCAAGGCTCCGTTGGAGGGGCTGTTTGACGGCTGGTTCAATTGATATCGGTTCAAACCAGTTTGAACGGTCAAAGGGGCCGGATTTTCGGCCCCTTTTTTTATTACCTTTTTCTGCCGCATTTACCACGTAAATGTATCTGATCAACAATTTGGACTTGTGTGCTCATGAACAAATTCGTGGTTCGCCCCCTTGTGGCTCGCATTTTTGCGCTCATTGCTTTCGCGGCAGCCGGTTGGAGCGCGAGCGCATCCGCCGGGGTGTATAACCCCAAGACCTTCTGGCTCGACAATGGCATGCAGGTGGTGGTTCTGCCCAATCACCGTGCGCCAATTGTTTTGCATATGGTGTGGTACAAGTCCGGCTCGGCGGACGATCCGGCGGGCAAGTCGGGCATCGCCCATTTGCTGGAACATTTGATGTTCAAGGGCACGCCCAAGCATCCCAACGGTGAATTTTCCAAAACCCTGGCCCGCCACGGCGGCCAAGAAAACGCCTTCACCAGCTATGACAATACCGGCTATTTTCAAACCGTCGCCTCCGATCGTTTGGAAATGGTTATGGAGTTGGAAGCCGATCGCATGACCAACTTGGTGTTGCGCGCAGATGATGTGGAAACCGAACGTGCGGTGGTATTGGAAGAACGCAACCAACGCATCGAAGGCAAGCCCGGCGCACGGTTGCGCGAACAGGCCAATCAAAAGCTATTCCCCAAAGGTCACCCCTATGCGCGCCCGATCATCGGTTGGCGCGCCGAACTTTCGGCCCTCACCCGTGAGGATGCATTGGCCTTTTATAAGGCTCATTACGCCCCCGACAACGCAATCTTAGTGGTCGCCGGGGATGTGACGCTCGATGAAGTCAAGCGTCTGGCGCTCAAATACTACGCCCCGATCCCTTCGCGCAACGTGGCCGGACCAAGGGTTTTGATCACTAATGAGCCCGTGGCCGGTGGCGAAACGGTATTGCGCGATGCCCGGGTCAAGCAGGCAAGTTGGTCGGAAGTCGTGATCCAGCCGTCGTTGACCACGGGTGATGTCTCACGGATTTCGGCTTTGGAAATGCTCAGTGAACTGCTGGGCAGCGGTGCTACATCCAGGCTGTACCGGGCCTTGGTGATTGATCAAGGTATCGCGGTGTCGGCGGGTGCTTATTATGACGAAGGCGCACGCGGTGATGGCCGGTTCGGTTTTTACGCCGCCCCACGCCCCGGCGTCACCTTGGACCAGGTGGCGGCTGCGGTTCATCTTGAGCTGCAACGATTATTGCGTGAGGGTCTGGATGAGGGCGAATTGGCGCGCATGAAAAAACGCATGATGGCGGCGGCGGTGTTTGCCCGTGACGCCATGAAAAGCGGTGCCTGGAGCATCGGCGGCACCTTGGCGGCCGGACACTCTATCGAAGACGTCGAAGCCTGGCCCGAACGCATTTCGGCGGTGAGCGAACAAGATGTTTTGGATGCATTGCAGGCGGTCTTGGACGAACCGCGCCGCATGAGCGCCAAATTGCTGCCCAATGGCACAGGAGACGGCACATGAAGTATTTATTGACGATTTTTGCCGTTCTCTTGTTTCCGCTCAATGTGTGGGCGGTCACTGTTGAGCGGGTCATCAGCCCCGGTGGCATCGAAGCGTGGTTGGTGCAAGATCGTGCCAATCCGGTGGTGTCGTTGCGCTTGGCGTTTGAAGGCGGCGCAGAACTCGACCCGGTGGGCAAAAGTGGTCTGGCCAACTTGGCCTCTTCCACCATGGATGAAGGTGCGGGTGATATTGACAGCCAGACCTTTCAGCAAACCTTGGCCGACCAATCCATCACGCTGCGCTTTGACGCTAGCCTGGATTTATTCACCGCGCGCATAAAAACCCTGACTCAAAACCTCGATCAATCCATGGACCTTTTGCGGTTGGCCTTAACCCAACCGCGCTTCGATGACGAGCCGGTGGCGCGCATCAAAAGTCAAATCATCTCGGGCTTGCGCTCTGATAGCGAAAACCCCGGCCAGCGTGCCTATGACGCCTTATTCGCGACCCTGTTTCCAGGCCACGGTTATGCCCAAAATGTCGATGGCACGGTGCAAAGCGTCGAAGCCATAGGCTCGGATGATTTGAAGACCTTTGTGCGCACCCGTCTGACGCGATCCAACCTTGTCATCGGCGTGGTTGGTGATGTGACACCCAAACGCCTTGGCCTGTTGTTGGATAAGACGTTTGGCGATTTGCCGATCAAGCCGACAGGCGTGCGAGCCAAAGACATCACGCCCAATGTCACCGGACGTTTGCAAGTGATCGATCTGGATATTTTGCAAAGCACCATTGTCTTTGCCCAGGGCGGGCTGAAGCGCGATCACGAAGATTATTATGTCGCCTTGGTGATGAACCATATATTAGGCGGTGGCTCGTTCACCTCGCGCTTGTATCAAGAGGTCCGGGAAAAACGCGGTTTGGCCTATTCGGTGGGCTCCAGCCTGTATCCTATGGACCATTCGGCATTGATGCTGGGCAGTGCGGGCACCGAAAATGCCCGGGTGGGCGAAACCATCGAAGTGATCCGGGCCGAGTGGGCGCGCATGGCGGCGGGTGATGTGAGCCAGCAAGAGGTCAATGATGCCAAGACTTATGTCACCGGCGCGTTTCCGCTGACGTTCACCTCTACCGGGGCCATCGCCCGCGTTTTGGTGGCGATGCAGCTCAATAAACTGGGCATTGATTATTTGGAAAAGCGCAATGCTTACATTGGCGCGGTGAGTCTGAGCGATGTTAAACGGGTGGCGGCGAAATACCTGCGACCGGACGCGCTGGACATCGTGGTGGTGGGCAAACCCGTGGGCATTGTCCCCAGCCCCTGACGTGTTAATCTGAGGTTCGATTCTGGATCTTTGATTCGCATCTTAGGAAATGTTGCGCCGGTATGCTCTATCGTCAGATCATCCAATCTTGCTTTGAAAGCCACGTGGGTGCCTCGGGCCTGCGGGACGAGGAGTTTCGTGTCTATCGCGACCGCACAGGGGTAATCTTAGAAGGCTTGAAGGCGCAGTATGACGCCTCACAATTGCCCCTGCTGCGGCTGCCGGAAATGACCGATGACCTTGATGAGCTTGAGGGTGTTGCGGCGCATTTTCGTAATGATTTCAATGATGTGGTAATATTGGGCACCGGCGGTTCGTCGCTCGGCGGGCAAACGCTGTATTCCTTGGCCGACAGCGGTTTTGGCCCGCGCAAGGGCGGCCCGCGGCTGCATTTCCTCGATAACGTCGACCCCGATACGTTCGAATTGCTGTACGAGCAGCTGGATTTGCGGCGCACCGGCTTCATCGTGATCTCCAAATCCGGTGGCACGGCGGAAACCGTGGCCCAGTTCATCGCCTGCCTGGACCGTTTGATGACCTTAATTGGCCGTCAAGAGGTGCCCAAGCATGCCTTGGTGATCACCGAAACCGGAAATGGTGCCAATCCATTGCGCTCCTTGGCCGACCGGCTGAGTCTGCCGGTGCTGGCCCATGACCCCAATGTCGGTGGACGTTTTTCTGTACTCAGCGTGGTGGGGTTGTTGCCGGCGATGATCGCGGGGCTGGATGCGTATGCGGTGCGCCGGGGGGCCAATGCGGTCCTACAGGCCACCTTAAATGGCCCGGACCCGCGCGAAAGTGAGCCCGCCATCGGTGCCGCCATCAAGGTCGCGTTTTTGCAAAAGAAAGGCATCGCCAATACGGTGTTGATGCCTTACGTCGACCGGCTGGCCAATTTTGGTTTGTGGTTCCAGCAATTGTGGGCGGAAAGCCTTGGCAAAAATGGCACCGGATCGACCCCTATTCGGGCCATGGGCACCCGTGATCAACACAGCCAGATGCAGCTTTACTTGGATGGCCCACACGACAAGCTGTTCACCTTAATGACCCTTGATGTTGCAGGCCAAGGTCGGCTGATCTCTAACGCCTTGGTGAAAGAGCCCGCGTTGGCTTATCTGCAACGCCGCCGGATGGGCGATTTGCTGGATGCCGAACAGCGTGCCACCGCGCAAACCCTGGTCAACAATGGCTGCCCCATGCGCCAGTTTCAACTCGAACGCCTGGATGAAGAAGTCATGGGCGCATTGCTGATGCATTTTATGTTGGAAACCATCATCGCGGCGGGCCTTTTGGGGGTCAACGCGTTTGATCAGCCGGCGGTCGAAGAAGGCAAAATCTTGGCACGTCAATTCCTTTCCGAAATGGGCTAAGGGGCTCGATGATGAAATTGCGCCGCCTGCCCGAAACCCTGGTCAACCAAATCGCCGCCGGTGAGGTGGTCGAACGCCCGGCTGCGGCGCTTAAGGAGCTGGTGGAAAACGCCATCGATGCGGGCGCGTCCAACATTGATGTGCAATTGCGCGAAGGCGGGCGATCACTGATCAGCGTCACCGATGACGGCCACGGCATGAGTGCCGATGATTTGAGCTTGGCGGTGGAACGCCACGCCACCTCAAAATTACCAGATGATGATTTGGTGCACATCAAAACTTTGGGCTTTCGTGGTGAAGCGTTGCCATCCATCGGTGCGGTGGCGCGTTTGTCCATCACCTCCAGGACCGCAGATGGCGATAGTGCCTGGGTGCTGCGGGTCGAAGGTGGCCATCTTAGCGATGTGGAACCCGCCGCCCACCCCAAGGGCACCCGGGTCGAGGTGCGTGATTTGTTTTTTGCCACGCCCGCCCGCTTGAAGTTCTTGAAAACCCCACGTACCGAGCTTAACCATGCCACTGAGATGATCAATCGTCTCGCCATGGCCCATCCGGGCATTGCTTTTTCATTGTCGGATGGCACCCGCAAGGTGATCCGCTTGGCCGCCGCGCAAGGTGATTTGTTTACCCAGCGACTGGACCGTCTTGGCGCGATTATGGGCCGGGACTTTTGCGATAATGCGCTGGCTGTTGAGGCCGAACGCGAAGGCATCCGTCTGACCGGTCATATCGGATTGCCAACGCTCAATCGCGGCAATGCCCAGCAGCAGTACATGTTTGTCAACGGACGGCCGATCAAGGATAAGCTGTTTTTTGGCGCGGTGCGTGGGGCTTATCGCGATTTTCTCGCCCATGACCGCTATCCGTATATTGCCTTGTATCTTGAGGTGCCGTCCGACCAAGTGGACGTCAACGTCCATCCGGCCAAGACCGAGGTGCGCTTTCGTGATGCCGGGCTGGTGCGCGGTTTGATCGTCAGTGTGCTGAAACATGCATTGGCCGATGCCGGGCACCGCGCCTCGACCACCGTTTCAAATGCCGCGTTGGGGG
>JAESUA010000308.1 GCA_016763255.1 Magnetovibrio sp.
GTCCGCATGGGTCATAATCAGCCCGCCGATAAGCCGCGTTGAGGTGCCCCATGACGTGGTATGGCAGAACTCCCAATGGCCGGTCTCGGTCTGAAAACGAATGTTTGAAGCTTTGGAGAAATTCTGACCCAAATAATGCGAGGTGCCAGCCTGTAGGGCCTTGCCGTCTTGCATCATGGCCTCAATCGTGTGGGTTTCCACCGCACCGGGGAAGCGTTCAAATTCGGGTTTTTCACCGGGGATCACCGGCAGTGCCAACCAATCTTCGGCCAGGGCGCGGTATTCTTCCAACATGGTGGCGGTCTCAATGCGGGCCTCTTGCTCGGTGGCGTGGGCGGTGTGGCCTTCTTGCCAAAGGAATTCCGAGGTGCGCAAGAACAAGCGCGGGCGCATTTCCCAACGCACCACGTTGGCCCACTGGTTGATCAGAACCGGCAGATCGCGATAGCTGCGAATCCATTTGGCAAAACTTCCGCCGATCATGGCTTCGGAGGTCGGGCGTACCACCAAGGGGCTTTCCAGCTTGCCTGCGGGCACCAGCTTGCCGTCTTTGGATTCGAGCCGGTGATGGGTGACGACGGCCATCTCCTTGGCGAAGCCTTCCACGTGGGAGGCTTCTTTTTCGATCAGCTCCAACGGAATGAACAGCGGGAAATAACAGTCTTGATGGCCGGTTTCGCGGATCCGTTGGTCGAGGCGGCGCTGCAAGTTTTCCCAGATGCCAAACCCCCACGGCTTGATGATCATGCACCCGCGCACGCCGGAGTTTTCGGCCATGTCAGCCTCTTTGATGACTTCTTGATACCACTTGGGGAAGTTGTTGGCGCGGCTGACGCTGATGGCGGTCTTTTTTGGCTTACCTTGGGGCTTTTGAGACATCACAAATTCCATGTTTACAGCTGAATACCTTTGTCGCTTGGTATCAAGCAAAGCGGGGTGGAAATCAAGGCTAGATCATCAGGCTTATTGTCGTGGTGGCCAATTGGGATCACTTATTGGCGTACTTGATTGCCTGAAATACAATTATCAGATGATTAAATTTGAAGGAAGCATCTCAATGGTGGAGTTTATTAAACGTTCGTATTACATACGTCTGGCGTTAAAAGGTAACATGGATTATGTTTGCAACGAGGGTCGACAAAAATAAATCGTACGCAATAGATTAAGTAACCTGAGCGAAGGCCCTGCCTAAAGGGTCCGTTTGATCACGTAAGGGGACCTACCGTGACCACCGAAGTTAAGTCTGCGAGTGTGCCCAAAATGGGCCAACGCACATATTCTACCCGCAGCCTGCATGGTCAGGTTGTGCATGAACTTGGCAAGCGTATCGTCACCGGCGATATCGATGTCGGCACAGTGCTGCCCAACGAAACGGAATTGGGGGCGTCGTTTGACGTCAGTCGCACGGCTTTGCGCGAAGGCATTAAGGTGCTGACCGCCAAAGGGCTGTTGGCCAGCCGGACCCGCACCGGCACCCGTGTGCGTCCACGCAGCGAATGGAATACGCTGGACCCGGATATCTTAGCTTGGCGCTTGGATACCTCAAAACCGAATCAGTTTGTCCGTGATTTGGTAGAATTTCGCAGCGCAATCGAACCGTTGGCCGCTTCATTGGCCGCTGAACGCGCCACCGATGAAGACATTCGACAATTGGAAGTCGCTTACGCTGACATGGTGAATGCGGGTGACAATATCGATGCTGCGGTGGAACCGGACTTGCGGTTTCGTCAAATCATTTTGCGCACCAGCGGTAATGAACTTTTGGCCCCCTTGGGTGCCATGATTGAAGCCGCCTTGACGGCCAGTTTCCGTCTGTCTACGCCGGACATCAAATTGGAAGCTTTGACGGCACACAAAATTGTTTTGGATGCGATCAAGGATCGCGATCCTAGCAAGGCCTGGAAAGCGATGTACAGCTTGCTTGATCTTGCCATGACCTACAATACGGCCATGTTGGCAGAAATGCGCAACGGTCAAGTCGCCGAAGCATAAGCCCGAAGTATAACCACGTTAAGGTATCGACGGGGCTGGTGTGTTTTTCCTCTAGGAATGACCCTAGCCCCGCTTATCATTCTCCTCCATTCACTGTTCTCTTGTGAAACACATGCATGTTCACCACGTTACAATGGCGTGGGGCAGGTGTGTGCGTTGATTGCTGGCTTACGTCCGGCAAAACGCAATCAAGCTCCGGTCTTTAAAAAAGGCTTCTAAGGGTAGTGAGCAGGAGAATAATATGTTTCCCAAAATGACCACAAAAAATATATTGCCCGCAGACGGATATGCAGGAACTTTGGTTGGGCGAGCGTTGTTCCCAGGTGCGCATCCGGGGCCGTGTGTGGTGGTGATACGTGAAGATGGGGTGCACAATATTTCGGGCACCGTGCCGACCATGGCCGAACTACTTAATTGCGACAATCCGATTGCGCGTGCCAACAAGGCGACCCGCAATTGCGTGCACCTGGGTTCGTTGGATGAGATTTTGCTTAATTCGACCCCGGATACTCATGACCCGCTGAAGCCATATTTGTTAACACCGATCGATCTTCACGCGGTTAAGGGATGTGGCATGACGTTTGTCAAAACCATGCTGGGACGCGCGATTGAAGAGCAGGCTCAAGGGGACCCCCAAAAAGCCGACGCCATGCATAAAGTTCTAGAAGGCGATGAAGGCAGAAAACTTTCTACCGTTAAGCCTGGCTCCGACGAAGCCGAAAAACTTAAAGCTGCCCTGATTGAGCAGGGCATGTGGTCGCAGTATCTAGAAGCCGGGATTGGACCAAATGTTGGGATTTTTACCAAGGCCCAACCGCTCAGCACCGTCGGGATTGGTGCCGAAGTGGGGATTCATCCTGATTCGATCAAAAGCCATTCAGAACCGGAAGTGGTGCTGATCACCAATAGTCGCGGTCGCAGTATTGGCGCAACGCTAGGCAATGATGTCAATCGCCAGGACTTGGAAGGGCTCAGCGCGTTGTATCTGGACCGGGCAAAAAATAACAATGCCGCATGCTCGATCGGCCCGTTCATCCGGTTGTTCGACGAATCATTTGGCATTGATGATGTGCGGACCCAAAATGTCACCCTGACCGTTGAAGGCATTGATGGATATTTGCTTAGTGAAATTTATCCGATGGTCGAAATGACCCGGTCCCTGGATGAGCTGGTGGCGCAAACCTTTAACGACAATCATCAGTATCCGGATGGCTTGGCGCTTTTTTGCGGCACAATGTTTTTTCCGGATCAAGATCGTGATGAGCCGGGGAAGGGGTTTACCCATAAAATTGGTGATGTGGTGACCATCAAAGCGCCCGCGCTTGGCACATTAATCAACAAAGTTAATCATTCCAATATGGTTCGACCCTGGAATTTTGGCATTGCCGACTTGATGAACAATTTGGCTGATCGCCATCTTATTGGCGGATAAGGGTATGCCCGCGCAAGCCGTGCAATCGGTACAATTGTTTCAAATTTGGGGTTAGTGTTTCATTTTGTTGCATGCACGGCCTTGGCAGGCTTATGATTGTCCCTGCCCTACAGAGTGTTCTGCTTATACGCCGGAGGGCGTGGGCGAGGAGAACATCAACACAAATGCTTAAGCGAAACTTTCCATATGAATTATGCTGACACGATCACGCGTATCGAAAATGCGTTTGCACACCTTAGCCCTCAGTTGAAACAGGCCGCACGTTATGTCATCGATCACCCGGATGATGTGGCGCTGTATTCAATGCGCCAGCTGGCCGCACATGCCGATGTTCATCCGTCCACGATGGTGCGCTTTGCGCGTGAATTGGGCTTTGATGGGCATGCACAGTTTCAAGAACCCTTTCAAGAGCGTTTGCGATCTAAACCCAAAATAAGCTACGTCGGAGGTGCGCGTGATTTGCAGGCGCGTGGCGGAGATGGCAATGCCATCGCCTTGGTGACGGAAATGTTTGAAACCGAACGCAGGGCTTTTAAATCACTGCTTGATGATGCAACCCCGTCTTCCATCAAGGATGCTGCAGAGGTGCTTTGTCAGGCGCGCAATATTTTTGTGGTCGGGGGGCGCTCGCTGTATCCGGCTGCATTTTATTTCCACTATGCGTGTCGAATGTTCACCAATAAGGTCCACCTCGTGGGTGGGCATGGTGGCACGTTTGCCGATCAATTACGCGGAATCAGCGAGGGGGATGTGGTGTTGGCCACAAGCTTTTCACCCTACAGCCGCAATTCCGTACGGGCGGTGGATTATGCTCAAGATCATGGTGCGCGGGTGGTGGCGATCACGGACAGTGCCGTTTCACCGATCGCGCGTGGCGAGGATACGCTTGCCTTGGTGGTCAGTAACGACAGCCCATCACTGTTCCATTCCATCGTGCCGGCCATGGGCGTGGTCGAAGCGTTGGTCATGTTGATGATTGCACGCGGTGGATCCAAAGCCCTAGCGGCGCTGGAAGACAGCGAAGAGCAGTTGAACGGTTTTGATGCTTACTGGCTTGAAAAACCGACCAAGATGCGGCGCTGAGATATGGATGTGAAGAGCAGATTTAACAATGGGGCCAAGATGATGCGGGTTGCAGATACAATTAGCCGATGCAGGCGTGCTGATGCATGTGTACTGGCATTTTTTATGGTGCTGCTGATGTCGGGTTTGCTTTTGTCTTCTGTGGCTGTGGCGCAAACGGCTGTGCGCTACGTCACCATCGGCACCGGTGGTGTGACGGGGGTTTATTATCCTGCGGGTGGGGCTATATGTCGTTTGGTCAACAAGGGGCGGCGCATGCACGGCATTCGGTGTTCGGTCGAAAGCACCGGCGGCTCAATTGACAACATCGAAGGCATCCGCGTTGGTGAATTTGATTTCGGCGTGGTTCAATCTGACGCACAATTTGCCGCCGTTCACGGTCAGACGCCGTTTGAATCCGCAGGCAAGTTCAAAAAATTGAGATCCATGTTTGCGCTTCATTCGGAACAATTCACGGTGGTCGCGCGTGCGGATGCAGGCATCCAAACCTTAGCTGACCTGAAGGGCAAACGGGTCAATGTCGGCAACGTCGGGTCCGGCCAGCGTGGTACCATGGAAACGGTTATGCAGACCTTGGGTTGGACCATGAACGATTTTGCCGAGGCCAGCGAATTGACTTCAGCTGAACAGTCCAGGGCGCTGTGCGACGATCAGTTTGATGCGATGGTGTTCACGGTTGGCCATCCCAACGCATCCATTAATGAAGCGACGATCGCGTGTGATACGGTCTTGGTTGGGGCGAGCGGTGCGGCGATCAAAAAAATGGTGGCGCAAATCGCGTATTTTCGAACCACCACCATTCCCGGCGGCATGTACCGGGGCACCGAACATGATGTGAAAACCTTTGGCGTCAGCGCGACGGTGGTGACATCCAGCCTTATCCCCGAAGATATGGTTTATGAGCTGGTTAAATCGGTGTTTGAGAACTTTGACAGTTTTCGCATGTTGCATCCGGCCTTTGGACGCTTGGAAAAACAAAATATGCTCGCTCATGGTCTGAGTGCACCCCTACATCGTGGTGCGGTGCGTTATTTTAAAGAAGTCGGACTGATTAAATAGAGAAAAACAAAAAGGCCGCCCCTGCAAGTATGCAGCGACGGCCTTTGAAATTTTATGAAGCGAACCTTTAAACGCTGGTGGCGCCATAATAAAGGTTCACCGTGTGCTTGGCTTCTGCGAAGAACAACCAGCGCTCGATGATGATGCCCAGTGAACACAATCCCCAAGCCACAATCACCGCGGCCAAAGCGGCGTAGCCGGTGACGAACATCGCCAACAATGAGAACAGCAGCGGCAAGGCAAAGCCGGTCACGTGTGAAATGGTGCGCAGCTTATCGGCATGTTTTTGTGCAACGCGAAAGCCCATTTCTTTCATCAGATAGTTGGCTGAGGTGTGGGGTAATTCCAACACACTGACATCACCCGCTTCATCAATGCCGATGGCTGAATTCACAGTGGGCAGGCCTTTGGTGCGTTTGTTAAAGCCCCAGTACAAGGTCTTGAGACCCCAACCCAGCGCCAAGGTCAATACGGTGAGGCCCTGAATGTAGGGATCGACCGCACTGAACAGGTGCATCAAAACACTCATTAATACGGCACCACTCATCACCGACAAAAGCAAGTACGACGGCACCGTCCAATCGTTGTGCCATTGGTGGATGGTGCGCAGCGACTTATAAATCATCGCGGTGCAAATCACCGTCAGCCAAGCCAGCACGGCAGAGACGACGCCCGCCACCGCCCATAGGCCGGTGGTGTCTTCGTACCACACCCAGCCGATGCCCAAAAGCCCGGCGGGGATGTAGGTCATCACCGCCATCACGCCTTCGCGCGCCAGCCAGCTGGAACGCCACTGCGATACGGCACGCCAAGCGCGTTCCGGACGGCCCAAGTGAAAAGTCGATGCCAACAGGCCGACACTAACCAGGCCTAAGGCGACGAACAGACCGGCAAGGCCCAACCATCGATCAGCCGGAAGCATGCCAGAGGCACCCAAGATACCCATCATGGCCAGCAGGCCGTAACCGGCGCCGGAACAGGTGGTGAAAAAGATAACGGAAAAAGCGGGATGCATTTGTTTCGTCCCCCCCCTATTTCGAAAGTACGTTGTCGAGCCAACCGAGGAAGCCATCAGCCTTGAAGGGCTCCAGCTCTTCGGGCGCACCGATGTCGGCGCTGACGACTTTGCGCGCGCGCGGCGGCAAGTACTTGTTGGTGGGCTTGTATCCAAGTTCCGGCATCAAGTCGCGGCCATGGCGCGCGGCGGTCAGCTGAGAAACTTTGGATTCCGGATCGTTCAAGTCGCCAAAATGACGTGCGCCTGTGGGACACGTCAAAACACACGCGGGCTGGCGGTCTTCGGGTTCAAGGTTTTCATTGTAGATGCGATCGATGCACAAGGTGCACTTCTTCATCACGCCTTGATCGGCGTCGAATTCACGCGCACCGTAGGGGCAGGCCCAACTGCACAGTTTGCAGCCGATGCACTTGTCGGTGTTGACCAACACGATGCCGTCTTCGGACCGTTTGTACGATGCACCGGTCGGGCACACCGTCACGCATTCGGCATTGTCGCAATGCAGGCACGAACGTGGGAAATTGATGGTCAGGTTGGGGCGATCGCCGCGTTTGACCTCAAATGAATGCACCCGGTTGAACCACACGCCGTCCGGCTCTGCACCGTAAGGGTTGTGATCGGGCAACGGTGCGGAATGTCCGCCCGTATTCCATTCCTTACAGTTGGGCGCACGCATGACAGCCGACACAGGTGTCGAGATCGATCACCAACCCCAGTTTCTTTTTGGTCGAGCTTGGTAGTGTCGTCATAATTATTTGCCCTCCCGTTTGGTCTTATCGCGTGCTTGGCGGAACTCTTCGCCATAGCGCAAGATGTCCGGTGTGTCGGGCAGCTGATCAAACTTTTCGATCACCGGGAACTGTGGCCAGCTTTCCTTGTCTTCGCCAAGATCGGCTTTTTCGATTTTGACCCGCAAATCAAACCACGCGGCCTGACCGGTGACCGGATCGGAGTTCGAATAGCGATAACCATCATCTTGTTGCGGCAACATTTCCGAAATCAGGTGATTGAGCAAGAAACCTTCTTTGGCCTCACTGACGTCTTTGTCGAGATTCCAAGCGCCGCGGCGTTTGCCGATGGCGTTCCAGGTCCAAATCGTGTTGGGGTTGACGCCGTCGACGATTTTTATCTGGCAGCGGATGCGTGCGTGATGTGATGAAACCCACACCCAATCATCATCCACGGCACCCATTTTGGTGGCGACGTCTTGATGAATGAACATGCGGTTTTTGCCGGTGATCTGGCGCAACCAACTGTTTTGCGAACCCCACGAATGATACATGTGCATCGGCCGTTGGGTCAGGGCATGAAGGTTGTATTCTTTGGTGTCGACCATGGATTCTTCGAACGGCTGATACCAAATTGGCAGCGGGTCAAAATATTTCAAAATGCGTTCGCCATCTGCCTTGGGCGGATTGATGTCGCCATGGCCTTGCGCAGCCAAACGAAATTTTTGAAACACTTCGGAATACATCTGGAAGATGATCGGATCGCCGTTGGGCAAAAGGCCCATATCAGCAGACCAATCCAGATATTTTTTGTTGGCCATCTTAAAATAGCGCTGGTCGGGAGCAAATTCATGCTGCCAAAAACTTTGGTTCTCGATGTATTTGTCGAGCTGCTTGGGGTTCACTTCCCCTTTGAGCGGTTTGTCACCGTCCTTGCCGCGCCAGCCGGCCAGCATGCCAACACCCGGCGCGCGTTCGTGGTTGACCATATAGTCGGCAAAACCGCCTGGGTATTTGGCTGTGCCGTCTTCATTGGTCAGACCCGGCAAACCGAGGCGGTGACCCAAATCGATCAGCACACTTTGGAAACCGCGCACATCGCGGTCCGGTTCGACCACCGGATAGCGGATCGCATCGCCACAGGCGTCGGCACTGGAAATCGGACGATCCAGCAACGAAATACAATCGTGACGTTCCAGATAGGTGGTGTCGGGCAAAATCAAATCCGCATACGGCACCATTTCGGAAAAATAGGCATCCGAATAGATGATGTAAGGGATCTTGTAATTGCCGTCTTCGTCCTTGTCCGTCAGCATTTCGATGGTGCCGGTGGTGTTCATGGATGAGTTCCAGCTCATGTTGGCCATGAACATCATCAAGGTGTCGATCTTGTAGGGATCACCTTTCCAGGCGTTGTGGATCACCATGTGCATCATGCCGTGGCTGGAAATCGGATGCTCCCAGCTGTAGGCCTTGTCGATGCGTCGCGGGGTGAAACCATCGTCTTCCAACAGCAAATCTTCGGGGCCGGTGGGGAAACCCAACGGTGCGCCTGGAAGCGGTGTGTTGATGTTGACTTGGCCCGGCTTGCCGGTGGGCTTGATGCCCGGCGGGATGTGCTTGGGGTAGGGGGCTTTAATGCGAAAACCACCCGGCACCTCGATCGAGCCCAGCAAAATCTGCAAAATATGCAGCATCCGGCAGGTGTGAAAACCATTGGAGTGCGCCGATATCCCGCGCATGGCGTGGAACGCCACCGGACGACCGATCATCTTGTCGTGGGTCTTGCCGGTCCAATCGGTCCATTCCTGGTCGATTTCGATGGTTTCTTTGAATGCCACATGGGCCAACTCAGCCGCGATGCGCTTGATGTCGGCGACCTTCAGGCCACACACGTGGGCGACCTGTTCGGGCGCGTATTGAGCATCCAGATAGCGCTTGGCCAAGATCTCAAAGCTCGGCACCGCCTTGCGGCCATCACTCAGGGTGAATTCACCCTTTAACGCGGGACGGTCGACCTTGCCGGATTTGGCATTGGCCAAGACACCTGCGTCTTGATCCCAGCACAGTGGGTTGCCTTCGTCATCACGGGCAAACAGACCGTGGTCTGCGGCCCCTTCATCGTCGATCACCAACCAACCTGAGTTGGTGTAACGGATCAAATATTGCACATCAACGTTGCCGGATTTGAGCAACTCGTGCACCAAGGACATGATGAACAGGCCATCGGTGCCGGGGCGGATGCCGATCCATTCATCGGCGATGGCACCATAACCGGTGCGCACCGGATTGACCGCGACGAACTTCGCGCCGCGCTCTTTAAGTATGCCCAAGCCCTTTTTGATGGGATTGGAATCATGGTCTTCGGCGACCCCAAACATCATGAAATATTTGGCGTGGTGCCAGTCGGGTTCTGCGAATTCCCAAAACGCGCCACCGATGGTGTAGAGGCCACCGGCGGCCATGTTCACCGAACAAAAGCCACCATGGGCGGCATAATTGGGCGTACCGAACTGGCTCGCCCACCAACCGGTTAGGGCTTGGGATTGATCGCGGCCGGTGAAAAAGGCCAGTTTTTTCGGGTCGGTGTTGCGGATGTTGCCGAGACGCTCAGACGCGATCTGCAAGGCTTCATCCCATTCGATTTCAACAAATTCGTTGGAACCGCGTTCGCCGATGCGTTTTAACGGCTTGGACAGGCGGGCCGGGGAATAGTGCTGCATGATGCCGCTCGATCCCTTGCCGCACAGCACGCCGCCGTTAACGGGGTGATTGCGATTGCCCTGGATGTAACGGACCTTGCCGTCATCCAGATAAACTTTGATGCCACAACGACACGCGCACATGTAACACGTGGTGTATTTCACCTCATCGCCGAGTGAAGGCGATAGATCGACGTTGTCGTCAGCGGCGTGGGGGTCGTCCACACGTGTGGACGGCTTATTTACTTCATTCATTTCGACGTCTCCGCTAGGCCGTTAGGCCGACCTACAGCAAAGCCAAATCCCGGGATTGGGGGTACTATTATTTTTGTGCGGCGCACCTAAAAAGTGAGCCTTTTGTTGCGCTTGCGAGGTAGTTTTATCCTGTGACAAAGCGAGCATCATATATAATGAAATGGTTATATAAGGGAAACCTTAAAAATCATATTTGTCGATTATTTACGGTTTTAACCGGTTTTATGGCGAATATCGCATCACTTCTACCCGTCAAGGGGGTGTGTTGGTGCAAAGGAGTGGGAGGGGTAGCTTAGAATCGATCTTGCTTGGTCGTTGTGAACTTCACCAGATCGTATGCCATAACTTTATATTGTTGCAGTGCAGCAAGTGCAACGGATCGCTCGGACATGAGGATGTGGGCATAAACAAAAATGACAAATATCGCGCCGCCTTGTTTGGTGATCACCATCATCGAAGGTTTTACCGGTTGGTCGTTTTGGAAACCAGGCCAGCGGGTTGAGGGGGTTTTAAAGGTTGCCCCCTTGGTGTCGCCGGGGTGCTGAACGGCCGTAAAATAAGCCGTATCGTCGCTGTCGAAACACGGTCCGCAGTGTTCTGCGCCGCGTGGCGTGGTGAAGAACAGTTTCACGTATGCCTTGCCAGGGCCTTCGGTGTCGGTAGCCTAAACGTCATCGGCGATGCCGGGTTCAAGAAACTGGTTTCATGTTCAAGCAAGACCTAAAGACGTCGCAATCGTTAAGCTATTCGCCAATATGATAAGAGTTCATCAACCGAATTTGGCTTCAAGGTGCGCTATGTCAAAATCATCAACTGGTTTCGTCAAGCAACTGTCAGGTCTCGCCGTACTTGTGATGAGTTTGATCTTGTCATCGGACGTGGTTTGGGCGCAACAAGGCACGATCTCGCCGCACGAGCTGCAGCAGCTTGAGCAATTGGAAACCATGGCGGCGATGATCGGTGTCGGCACGAATGTTTTGTTCCTGGCTGTCTTTGGCACCATCATCTTGATTGCGCGGCGCAACATGAGCGGTTGGAGGCAACCGATCAAATGGGTGTGGTTTTCTTTTTCCGGGCGTTTGAATCGCAAAGCCTATTGGCTGAAGGGCTTCTTGCCGCTTTCGATGATCAACACGGCGATACAGTTGTTTGCGATGCTGATCGGCCTGGGTCTCGGCGAGAGTGAAGGCACCGCGGCGGTGGTTGGTGGCATTGCGCTGATGGTCGTGGTTCTGCCGTTTATGGTTTTCAGCTTCTGGGCCGGATTGGCGATCACCGTCAAACGTTTTCACGATTTGGGCAGTTCCGGGTGGTGGATCTTTGGCTTTTTCATTCCCTTCTACAACTTCTGGCTGGCGATCAAGTTGGCTTTTTTTCGCGGCACCATCGGTGCCAATAGATTTGGCGATGATCCCATCGACCCGGTCAAAGAATACATCACAGAAATGGCCGGTGGCTCAGGTGACGACGAGGACGAAGCTGAGGCCCCAACGCATCCCAAACCGCGTCCACCCGAAGGCGGTGATGCTGCACCTAGGGGATTTGGTTCGAAACCGTTTGCTCAGCCCGGGCAACCGGCTGCGGTTCAGCCTGAGCCTGAAGAAGAGTTCACCCCGGCACAAATGTCTGGGGGGGACACCAATACGGAGGTCATCAAACGTCGGCTCGGTAACGACATCATGAGCCCGATCAAACGTCGTGGTGGCGGTGGCCGCGATGCACAAGGTTAGGCCATAATCATGGATCGAGACGGTCGCGTTGTTCGCCGTAAAACCTTACCGCCTGAATTGCACGGTTGGAACTGGGGGGCATTTTTTCTCAACTGGGTTTGGGGACTGGCGCACAATACCTGGATCGCACTGTTGATGTTTGTGCCGGTGGTCAACATCGTGATGCCGTTTGTTTTGGGGGCCAAGGGCAACCAGTGGGCCTGGACCAACAATGAATGGCGCGACGTCGAACACTTCAAGCAGTCTCAGCGCATTTGGGCCCGGGTTGGAATCGCTGCCTTTTTCGGCATCCCACTGTTTTTTGCGGTGATTTTTTTCGGCGTCATGCTGGCGTTTAACTCCAGTGACGCTTACCGCATGACCGTCGATCATTTGCGCCATCACCCCAAA
>JAESUA010000309.1 GCA_016763255.1 Magnetovibrio sp.
GAAGGTTTTTACCTAAAACAGCGAGTAGGGGGGCTTTTTTAATTGTGATCATTGGCCTACATTCTGCCCGAATCAATTGATACGGACCACGTGTGAACAGAGCCCTGAAACTCGCACCCCCAGGCGACCGTGTCAATTCGAGCCTGTCAATTGTAGCTTTCGGGGCTAAAGCCCACCAAAAAAGTCAAAACACGGAAAGATTATAACGCCATGAAGGCATTGCTTAAAAAATTGGGTTTTAATCGCCGAGACCCGGCGGCGGAGCCGCTCTACCTCACCGCAGTTCAAGCGGCCCGCCAAGAGATCTATTTTACTCAACTGGGTGTCCCGGACACCGTTGATGGGCGCTTCGACATGATTTCTTTGACCGTCGCCTTGGTCAATCGCCGTATCGGGTTGGTGGACCCAAAGCACACCGATCGGCGCCAAAATCTGGCCCAAGACCTTTTTGACGTGATGTTTGTCGATATGAAGCTCAACTTGCGCGAAATGGGGGTTTCCGACGAAGGCATGAAATATCGCTTAAAACCCATGGCCAGCGCATATTTGGGCCGGGTAAAAGGCTATAGCGACGCACTGGCACCCGTGGATGAAGATGAGCGTTTGGCAAACTTTAAAGCGGCCGTTGAACGCAACATCTATCGTGACATGGATGATTTGTCCGGGTCAGGGGCGCTGAGTGCCCGTGCAATTGAGCTGTCCATTGAATTGGATGGTGCCACTGACGAAGATATTCTCGAAGGCCGATTCGTATTTGCGAATCTGGATTAAAGAAAGAGCCCATGAGCGATTCCACTAAAGACACCATGCCAAAATCAGAATTGTCGCGCCCCGTGCACGTCGAGGACCTTGGCCGCAAAGAATATACCTTAGACATTGATCCTAGCGCCGCCGAACTCAGCGCCCTGGGCAAACGTCTCAAGATAAACAGCCTGGATGCGTTGTCGGCGCATACGAAACTCAAATTACTTTCCTCAGGTGACGTGCAGCTGGAGGCTCGCTTTACGGCCCGGATCACACAGACCTGCGTGGTTACGCTTAAGCCCGTCTCCAGTGACGTTAGTCATGCATTTTCAACAACCTACAGCCATAATGTTGATGAGGGTATGGGCCATGGTGAAGAAGAATATGACGATGAGGAAGACGATGTTGAGCCATCCGAACCCATCATCGATGGCATAATCGACCTCGGTGATGCAATTTCAGAGCAATTGGCTCTTGAAATTGACCCCTTTCCCCGCGTAAAAGGCGCTACATTCGATGGGTTTACAACGGGGCCTGCTGGTTTAGATGAAGCGGTTCCTGAGAAAAAGAACCCCTTTGCGGTTCTGTCGAAACTCAAACAATCACCGGATTCCTCTAAATAGGGGGGTGAAACGCTTGCCCCGGTGTCTTTTTTTGGTTAAGTAAGCATCCCTTGCCCCCGTTTTGGGTGCTTGGAATTTTAAGGAATGCTAAGATGGCAGTCCCTAAGACTAAAATTTCGACGTCACGTCGCGGTATGCGTCGCTCCCACGATGCTTTGAAAAGCAACACATACGAAGAATGCTCTTCGTGCGGTGAGTTGAAACGCCCGCACCATGTGTGTGAAGCTTGCGGTACATACAACAACCGTGAAGTTGTCACCGCTGAAGACGCAGCATAGTTTATCAAGCAATTGACGCTTAGGTCCGGGGACGCAGCGCATCGTGTCGCAAAACATTACCCTCTCTATTGATGCCATGGGCGGCGATAACGCGCCGGATATGGTTATTGAGGGCTTGGACATGGCGCTTCGAGAGTTGCCCGGAACCAAGTTCATCTTGTTTGGTCGTTCAGAAGTATTGGCACCGCTTTTGGAAAAGTTTCCAAAGCTTTCCGCCAATGTTGAACTGCGTCACTCCGATGATGTCGTGAGCAGCGAAGAAAAGCCCGGAATCGCTTTGCGGTCCGGGCGTAAATCATCTATGCGCTTCGCCATCAACGCCGTCGGCGAGGGTGAAGCGGATGGCGTGGTTTCGGCAGCCAATACCGGCGCACTCATGGCCATGGCCAAGTTTGTGCTGAAAACATTGCCGGGCATCGACCGTCCCGCGATCGCATCTTTGCTGCCCACCATGCGTGGCGAATGCGTGATGCTGGATCTTGGCGCGAATATTCAGTGCGACGCGGAAAACCTGGTGCAGTTTGCGGTTATGGGTGAGGTGTTTGCCCGCAACGTGCTGCACATCAGCAAACCCTCCATCGGGATTCTCAACGTCGGCACCGAGGTGTTGAAGGGCAATGATAGCGTCAAGCAAGCTGCCGCGATCTTGCGTGAGACCAGCTTGCCAATCAAATTCCATGGTTTTGTAGAAGGCGACGACATCGGCCAGGGCACCGTGGACGTGATCGTCACCGATGGCTTTACCGGCAACGTCGCGCTGAAAACCATTGAAGGCACGGCAAAACTGTTCGCCGGGGCCCTGAAACAAGAACTGATGAGGTCGTGGTTTGGCAAAATCG
Source organism: Magnetovibrio sp. (assembly GCA_016763255.1). Lineage (GTDB taxonomy): Bacteria > Pseudomonadota > Alphaproteobacteria > Rhodospirillales > Magnetovibrionaceae > Magnetovibrio. The sequence continues at coordinate 2,485 of JAESUA010000309.1, forward strand.
GTGCCTTGATCGCCAAACCCGCCATCGATGCCTTTCGCACCCGATTCGATCCACGCCGCTATGATGGCGCGATGTTCTTGGGGTTGAATGGCATTTGCATCAAAAGTCACGGTGGTACAGATGCCCTGGGTTTCTGTCATGCCGTTAAATTGGCGCACGAACTGGTTACGGACGAGTTGATTGATGGCATCAAGGAAGACTATGCTCGGTTCAGTTCCGAACATCACACCATACCCCTGAATTCGGCGGACACCTGATGGCTTTTCGATCCCGTATCATCGGCACCGGCTCACATTTGCCGGACCAAGTGGTAACCAATGCGCAGTTATCTGAGAAAATCGACACCACCGATGAGTGGATTGTTGAGCGCACCGGAATCCGCGAACGGCGCATCGCGCGCGAAGGCGAAACCACCTCAGCGCTGGCCTTTCAAGCGGCGGAAAATGCTTTGGATGCCGCGGGCATTACGGCTCAAGACATCGACTTTGTGGTGGTCGCCACCACCACCCCGGACAATACCTTTCCCTCCACCGCGACCAAGGTTCAGGCCATGTTGGGCATGGACCACGGTGCCGCATTTGACATCCAGGCGGTGTGCTCGGGCTTTATTTACGCGGTGGCGGTTGCCGATAATTTTATCCGCGCCGGGCAAGCCAAGAACATTTTGGTGATCGGCGCTGAAGTGTTCTCGCGCATCATCGACTGGGAAGACCGCACCACCTGCGTCTTGTTTGGCGACGGTGCAGGTGCGGTTGTGCTCCAGGCGGTGGAAGTCGAAGAGGACGCCAAAGTCGGCATCTTGTCCACTCACCTGCATTCCGACGGAAAATTACGCGACTTGCTGTATGTCGATGGCGGCCCCGGGACCAACCAAAAAGTCGGCCATGTGCGTATGTTGGGCCGTGAATTGTTCCGTCACGCGGTCAACAATCTTGCCTCCGTGGTGGGCGAAGCGCTGGAAGCCAACGATCTCACCCAGGACGATATTGATTGGCTGGTGCCACACCAAGCCAACAAGCGTATTTTGGACGGCACCGCCCGCAAATTGGGCATGCCCGCAGATCGCGTGATTATCACGGTTGATCGCCACGCCAATACATCGGCCGCATCCGTACCATTGGCGCTGGATGAAGCGGTGCGCGACGGGCGCATCAAAGAGGGGGATTTGGTGTTGATGGAAGCCATGGGCGGCGGTTTGACCTGGGGTGCCGCGTTGGTGCGTTGGTAGGTTTTTAAGTTCGCTTTTGACCACAATTAACCATGTGTGCACCGCAATATTTGTGGCCCATATTGCAAATTCAATCAATTCTTCCATCCCTTTGATATTGACGGCTTTTGTTCGTCGATATACCCTTCTGTCTCAAACTTATGAAAGGGATGGCTGGATGTCCAACCGTACCATTACCCGCGCGCAGCTCAGCGAAGCCGTTTATCAAGAAGTCGGCCTGTCCCGCAACGAATCTGCGGACCTGCTGGAATCGGTTCTTTCGATGATTTCGGATTCTTTGTCTGGCGGCCAAACCGTTAAAATATCGTCCTTCGGCAGCTTTTCTGTACGCCAGAAGGGTGAACGCATCGGGCGCAATCC
>JAESUA010000310.1 GCA_016763255.1 Magnetovibrio sp.
CACCGGTATTGCCGGTGCCGGGCGCACCGGTATTGCCGGTGCCGGGCGCACCGGGTTCGAGTTTATTTTTGATGCCGTGATGCAACCCCGCCAGCACCGTCGCTAAGCTCAGATATGGATTGGCGTCGGCACCTGCAACGCGGTGCTCGATGCGTCGGCTGTCGGCATCTCCCGAGGGCACGCGAAACGCCAACGAACGATTGTTGGCACCCCAACTGGGGCTCACCGGGACATAGATGTTGGGCTGAAAACGGCGATAAGAATTCACGTTGGGGGCAAAGATCGCCATGCTTTGCGCCAAGGTCGCCTGCATGCCGCCGACCGCATGGCGCAGCACCGCGTTGCCCAACACGCCATCATCACCGACGGCAAAGATGTTGGTGCCTTTTTCATCAAGCACGCTGACATGCACATGCAGGCCGTTGCCCGCCAACTCTAAAAATGGCTTGGCCATAAAACTGGCGCGAAAGCCGTGTTTATGGGCGATACAGGTCACAGCACGGCGCAACAGCGCGGCATGATCGGCGGCCTGCACGGCGGATTGGCAATGCTTGAGGTTGATCTCAAACTGGCCCGGCGCGTATTCCGCACTGGCGGTGAAGGCGGGAATATTTTGCGCATGACAGGCGTCTTCAATTTCGCGCAAAATTGCGCCGTAATAGTCCAACTCCGCCATGCCATAAACCTGGGTGGTGGTATCGCGCTCCCCGGTGCCCGGCGAAATTGGGGCCTGGGGAAAGCGTTCCGGGGTACGCTTGGCATCCAGCAGATAAAACTCCAACTCCAACGCAACCGCCGGGAACAGACCGTCAGCGTTCAGCTGCGCTTCAACCTGGGCCAACACGTTGCGCGGTTCCAACAACGCATTAATGCCGTTGGTCTCATCATAAGACACCAACGTTTGCGCCGTTGGCACGTCCGCCCACGGCACCGGTCGCAAGGTCCCCGCAACTGGCCGCAGGATGCCATCCGGATCACCATCGCTAAAACCAATGCCCCCGGCATCCGATGTCCCGCCGGTGACATCCAGAACCATTACTGAGTACGGCAGCAACATTCCCTTTTCAAAGAGATCGGCGATGTCGGCACGGGGATAGCGTTTGCCGCGCACGATGGCGTTCATATCGAAGACAACCGCATCCAGGTATTGGATGTCTGGATGTGCATCGAGAAAGCTTTCGGCTTGCTTGCGTGCCGCTTGAGGACTAAGGGCATTCATGGGCGCGATCTCCGGTTTATTCAACATCATCATATACCTTAAGCCGAAGCCGCGGCGAGTACCTTAAGGCGCAGCCGCGGCAAGCCGCAGATCATCCAAGGACAAGCTGAACGACAACAACCAGCCCCATCAACGCCATGTTCAAAAAACCTTCGGGCTTCAATTTGGCGCGACAAGAAAGTCCCCGACGGCACCACAACGTCATAGCCGGAACTGCCGACAGAAGTTTAGTTTCCAAAATATCATTGGAACCAAACACATCATAAACCGATTTTCATGGCCCTAGAATGGACCCTTTCTCGTCGATTACATCACGCCAATATCTTTGGCCGTCAAATCCAGGCAGGTGCGGACTTTGGTCAACAACGCGTCCACCTCCTCGACGGTGATCACCAACGGCGGGGATAAAAGCATCGCATCGCCGGTGGCACGCATGATGATATTGTTTTCAAAACAATGATTGCGACACATTGCACCAACCTCACCGACCTTATCAAATCGCTGATGGTTTTTTTTGTCTTTCACCAGTTCCAACGCCGCGATTAAACCGCGCCCGCGAATTTGCCCAACCAGCGGATGATCGGCAAATTCTTGCAAGCGTTTTTGCAGGTACGGGCCAATATCATTTTTAACCCGCTCGACAATACCTTCATCACGCAGCGCCGCAATGTTGGCATGCGCCACCGCCGCCGATACCGGATGGCCCGAATAGGTGTAGCCGTGGTTAAAGTCTCCGCTGCCTTTGAGCACCTCGACCACCCGGTCATGAACCATCACCCCGGAAATAGGGATGTAGCCCGACGACATGCCCTTGGCCATGGTCATCAAGTCCGGTTCAAAGCCAAACGATTGGCAGCCGAACCATTCACCGGTACGACCAAACCCACAGATCACCTCATCGGATACCAGCAATATATCGTATTGGCGGCAAATGCGCTGGATTTCCGGCCAGTAGCTGTCGGGGGGAACAATCACCCCACCGGCTCCTTGGATCGGCTCTGCGATGAACGCCGCGACGCTGTCGGCCCCCAGTTTGAGGATTTTATCTTCCAGTTTGCGCGCCGCCAAAAGGCCGTATTCATCGGGGCTCAGATCACCTGCATTAAAATACCAGTGCGGTTGTTCAATATGTTCAAAACCGGCAAACGGCAGCGGGCCTTGTTCGTGCATGTAGCTCATGCCGCCTAGGCTGGCCCCGGCCAGGGTGCTGCCGTGGTAGGCATTTTCGCGGCTGATGAAGACGGTCTTTTTCGGCTGGCCCTTGGTTTGCCAATAACGCCAAACCAGGCGCACCGCGGTGTCATTGGATTCAGAACCGGAGTTGCCAAAAAACACATTGTTCATACCGTCCGGCGTCACCTGCGACAACAGTGTCGCCAGCGCCGTCGCGGGCATGGTGGTGGTCTGGAAAAAGGTGTTGTAATACGCCAGCTCTCTCATCTGCTTGGCCGCAACCTCGGCCAAATCTTTGCGACCGTAACATAAGTTCACGCACCACAGACCGGCCATGCCGTCGATGATTTTTTCACCTTCTGAATCCCATAAATACACACCTTGGGCCTTGGTGATGACGCGCACGCCCTTTTCGCTCAGCTGCGCGATATCGCTAAACGGATGCAGGTGGTGTTCGCGATCTTCTTGTTGCCACTGACTGGTGCTGTTGAGAGTGCGGTTCATTTATTTATCCTTTTCACCAAAGCACACGGGTGTGGGGGGTGCTTATACATTCAACAACAAGTGTTCACGTTCCCAAGAGCTGTTCACCTGATCGTAAGTTTCGAATTCTTCGCGTTTGACGATACAAAACAGATCTGCGAAGCGATCGCCAAGATATACGGAATGACATCGGTCCCCGGTGACGGTTTGGGTGAACATGTTTTCGGGCAAGCGATGAGCATCGCTTTTGATGCCCTTGAGGAACTTTTGCGCCGACAAAATTTTACCCCGCGCGATACCCAACAAATCCGGCACCAGACATTCCACTTCGGTGATGTGATGGTCGGCGCACCGCGTTTCGATATCAATGGTCAAATCCATATGGATCATATGTCCACCCTATTTTTTGCGCGTTTGCGACAGGCATCGCCAAAGCTGGCGAACAGGGCGCGCGAAAATTCATTGTCCATGACCTGCCATTCGGGGTGCCACTGCACGCCCACGGCAAAGGCCTTGGCGTCTTTGACGTGAAAGGCTTCCACCAAGCCATCCGGGGCCCGGGCTTCCACCTCCAAACCCGGTGCCAGACGGTCCACACCCTGACCATGCAATGAGTTAACCGTAACATGGTCGCTTGGCGCAAGGGTACTGAGCACGCCACCGGGGGCCAATTTGATTTCATGCGCCGGTCCATAATAGACCTCAAGGGGTTGGCTGCGGTCTTCGCGGTGATCCATATGCCCCGGCACTTCATGCACTTTTTGATGCAAGGTGCCACCGAATGCCACGTTCATTTCCTGAAACCCGCGACAGATGGCAAAGACCGGAATGCCCTGCTCCACAGCATGGCGGATCAAGGGCAAGGTGGTGGCATCGCGTTTTGGATCATGCAATGTACCCTTCGCACTGGGCGGACCATCATAATGATGCGGTTCAACATTGGAGACGCTGCCGGTCAAATACAAGCCGTCACAGATTTTCAGCACTTCCTCGGCGTGGCCGCCTTCGCCGCTGGCCGGAAGGATCAACGGTATGACCTTTGAGGCTTGGGTCAAGGCGTCCACATATTTCAGACCGACAGCATAACTGTCATGACCCTCAATATTTTTGACACATGCACAAACCGCAACGATGGGCATAGAGCGCATAAGCAACAATCCATCCTAAATACTCAGCAGTGATACACTGTACATGTTGATTATATTTAACATTACCATGCTAAAAATGAAGCAATAATATACATAAAACAAACCTTTTTACTGCACCATAACCTGTGTATCACCTAGCTTAGGGCACCTGTTATATGGAGTGTGTGTTAAGCCATGAGTACGATAAACAACGATCAACATGCAGATTCTTATGACTTCGCGTCGGCTACAACAGTGGTATTGGCGACATCGCAGCTTTGGTCGGGTTGGCAAAAACGTCTATTTTGCCCATGGGTTTTCGGGCCACGGCATTTTTCTCACCGGTCTGGCGGGCAATCTGATGGCCCAAGCGGTGCAAGGCAGTGCGGAACATTTTGACGTTTTCGCAAGAATCCCGCATATGTCTTTCCCCGGCGGGGCCTTGATGCGCAAGCCCGCCTTGGTGCTGACCATGGCATACTTCAAATTGAAGGACCTGCTATAATTAATTTGCGTAAATGACTGAACGAAGAGATTATGGACCTCCCCTCCACTCTAATCTTCGACCGGGCATTCATTGACGGCCAGTGGGTCGACAGCGATACCCGTGCGAGCTTTGCCATCATCGACCCGGCCACCGCCGAGGTGATTGCCCATGTGCCGAATATGGGGGCCGTGGAAACGGCGCGCGCCATAACGGCGGCGCAAACTGCCCTGCCCGCGTGGTCATCGATGACGGCCAAAGCGCGCGCAGATATCATGCGGCGTTGGTTCAAGTTGATCCTGGCTCACCAAGAGCAATTGGCCGCCATCATCACGCGTGAATGCGGCAAGCCCTTGTCTGAGGCCCGCAGCGAGGTGGTCAACGGTGCGGCCTTCGTCGAATGGTTCGGCGAAGAAGCCAAGCGTCTTTATGGCGAAGTGATCCCGGCCCCCGACAACACCAGTCGCATCTTCACCCTGCGCCAAGCCATCGGCGTATCCGCCGCCATCACAC
>JAESUA010000311.1 GCA_016763255.1 Magnetovibrio sp.
TATCCTGGGCCTGCTCGGCCTTTTTCTCGGCTTGCTTGGCGACGGCTTTGACCAGACGCGTCAGGCTCCCGCCATAACTGCTCTGAATTTCGGCTTGAGATAAAATCTGCACCGGGCCAGGTGCGGCGGTGGAACTTAGCACCGTGGTCGAGGCCCCGGCTTGATTCAAAACAAGTTGGCCCGCACCATTGGAGACGACGATTTCACCGACATTGCCGTCGACATCACGCACCAAGGCGACTTTATAGTTCGTCGCATCACCAAGGACGGTGGAGCCGCGAATACCGATGGTCGCTGTGGGGGTGTTGACAATCATGCCGTCGGGCGAGGTTTTGGCCACCTTGCCGCTGACAAACGAAAACACACCCTGCACCACCATGGTGTTGAAGGTGCCGGTTTCGGTATCCGGGTCATAGACCATTTCGTCCATGATCATGCGCCCGTCAACATCGAGCGAAAACACCGTATCATCGACAAAGATCACACTGACCGAACCGTCTGATCCGGTGACCATGACATCACCTTGAAAAATTGGATCGCCGGTGACCAGCATGGCTTCGGTGCCATCGGGATGTACCACGGTGACCGCACCCTGGGCATCGCTGATGGACCCAATCGGCGCGCCAAGGCCGACGCCTGTTTGGGCGGCGCTGGGGCCACCAAAACCGATTTGCGCCACTTGGCCCGGTGCCATGGGCCCGGCCATTGATCGCACGATATGATGGGGCAACACCGCGCCGTCTTCGGTATGTAAGTCAGGCGGGCTTAAGCGCAGGAAATAATCCGGGATCACCACCGTGCCATCGGCCCCGGTGTCGAGGATCAGATCAAAGCCTTCACGGGCAAAATCCGCACGCAAAAAATCACCGTCCTTGGGCAGTATGACACTGCTTTCGCCCGGCAGGGCGTGAACGGTGGTTACGACAACGTCTTGCGATTGCCCGATTTCAAATGGCGTTCTGCCGTCCAAAACACATCCTTCACGTTAAACTTGTAGGGCAACCTATCACGTCAAAGATTAACGAAGGCACAAAAAATGCGGACTATCAATAAGCTCAACGCAATTTCTTATCTTTTCAAAACCAACGCGTTTTAATTGAGCACGGCACCGTCTTGCAGCTTGGCATCTGCAGATACGGACTGCAGCGTTCGGACAGACCGGACCGCGCGCTGCAATTCATGGTCAAAATGGTTCAGCAATTCGGACAGGTCTTGGTCGCCACGCTTAAACCCCGCATCAAGGTCCATCGCCGCCTGATATAAATCCGTGGCAGATAGATTGCCCGCCACGCCTTTCATCGTATGAGCGGTGCGGTGCGCTGTATCCGTATCACCACGATCCAGGGCATCACGTATTTTTTTGCCATCCCCTGCATAGCCTTCATCCAGCTTCAGCAAAAACTTAAGATATAGCTCGGGCCGACCCAGCATCCGGTCGAGACCATCGACGAGGTCAAAACCATCCAATTGATCGGGTAAAGTGGTTGCGTCTACATTCATATCCAAAACCGGGGTCATTTTGTGCCTAGAAAGAGAACCCAAGCTACGCGATCGGGACGCACAAATCCATTTTAACAAGGTGGCATACAGCCCCATAACATCGATGGGTTTGGTCACAAAGTCATTCATGCCGGCATCCAGGCATTTCTGACGCTCCGAATCCATGGCGTTGGCGGTCACGGCAATGATGACCAAATCATCGGGCCCAAATTTTTTGCGGATCAAATCGGTTGCGACGTATCCGTCCATCACCGGCATCTGCAAATCCATCAGCACGGCATCATATTTTTGCTGATCCAGACAAATTCGTCGATAGGCCTGATCACCATCCGTGGCGACATCAACCACGGCACCGGCCTCACGCAAAATTTCCTCTGCCACTTGCTGGTTGATCAAATTGTCTTCCACCACAAGGATGCGTGTTCCCTCAAGGAGGGTTTGACTCTCAAATTGATGTTCGTTCAATGCTGCCTCGCCCGAATTTACGGCCGTTGGCGCAAAACCAAATGCGCGCATATTTTGTGACAAAATTTCACGAGTGTTTTGATTGTCATCGACGATCAGAACCGGATCACCCTCCAAATTCTTGGGCACGCAATGATCTATTTTTCGGCCTTGCTGGACCCCAAAGCGCGATGTGAAGGTAAATGTAGTGCCCTTGTCTGGCGCGCTTTCAACGCCGATGTCCCCGCCCATCATGTTCACCAAACGCAACGTGATGCTCAGCCCCAGGCCGGTGCCACCAAAGCGGCGAGTGGTCGAAGCGTCACCCTGTTGAAAGGCCTCAAACAGGGTCTTCACTTGGTCTTTGCTCATCCCGATACCGGTGTCATGGACCGAGAATTTAAGATCAGCCTCACCGCAGGTATGCGCATCTTCTAAACTGACCCGCACGACCACTTCACCGCATTCGGTGAACTTGACCGCATTGCTGGCCAAATTGATCAGCACCTGTTCCAGTCGCAATGAATCCCCAATCAAAGAGCACGGCACATCCACGTCGGTGACGAATAAGATTTCGAGTTTTTTGTTTTTAACCGCCGTTCCGATGACATTGGCGACATTCTCCATAACTTTGGCCAAGGAAAACGGCGTGTACTCCAATTCCATCTTACCCGCCTCAATTTTTGAAAAATCAAGAATATCATTGATGATCCGCAGCAAGGAGCGGGCGGAACTCATCATCTTGCGAAGATAATCACCCTGTTGACGATTAAGGTCGGTCTTCAAGGCCAGGTAGCCCATTCCTAAGATGGCATTCATCGGGGTGCGGATTTCGTGGGACATATTGGCCAAAAATTCGCTCTTGGATTGATTGGCCTGATCGGCTTCGGACTTAGCCGTTTCCAAGGCGGTCATGAAAGCTTTGCGCTCGGTGATGTCCAGTACCACACCAATCATGCGGACCGGCTTGCCGTCTTGGTTACGATAGACTTCACCGCGTTCATGAACATAACGTTCTTTGCCGTCTTGGGTGATGATGCGGTGCTCCACATCATAAGGCGCGCCATTTTCCACCGCCCCCCGAAGCGCTGCCACGACCACGTCTCGATCATCGGGATGGAGAAACGCCAAGAAATCTTCGTAAGACGCATCGAACGTTTCCGGCGGCGCACCGAATATGGAATAAATCTCGTCCGACCAAATCAGCTCATTGCTTTCAATGTTCCAATCCCAGGTGCCCGCATGGGCAATGGCTTGGGACAAAGACAGGCGTTCTTCATTTTCGCGCACCTGTTGTTCGGCAACCAAGCGATTCGAAATATCTCTGATGGTGGCGGTCGCATAGGAACATGTTTCATGTTTCAAGGTGGATAGGCTGACTTCCACGGGGACTTCCCGGCCATCCTGGGTCAAGCCCATCAATTCCAGTTTGCGCCCCATGGGACGTGGGTGCGGATCACCAAAATACGATTGCCGCGAAGCGACGTGAGAACCTCTGTGGCGGGCGGGGATAAGGTCTTCAATACACATGGTGCACAGCACATCAGGCGCGTAGCCAAACAGCCTTTGGGCTTGATGATTGGCCCGCACGATTTGGCCTTGTTCGTTCACCGTCAACATCGCATCCGGTGCCGTTTGCAGCAAACCTTCGACTTCATGCTGGGCATCTTTAGCGGCTTGCGTCGCGCGCAGGGTTTGCCACAAAAAACGCACCATCACGGCAGCGCAAATCAACACCAGCGGAACGATGAACAGGCCCCAGGATATATACGCGACCGTTTCATCCAACCACTGTTGAGTTTCACGTTCGCTTTGTTGAGACCGCACCAAGGCCGCGTTGGATAGGTTTTCCAGGGCCTTCAGGGCTGGCGCATCATCGACCTTAATTTGGCGATCAACTTCATTGGTATCATCACCATCGGCAAAGGCAATGCGGGCATCATTTAGATTGAGAACATATTCATCCACCACCGCCGTTAGACGCGACAAGGCCTCACGTTCGGACACGGAAATGTTGAGCGCACGATAGTGCTTGATGGCGGCATAGATTTCTATTTTGTCCGCGTCTATAAGGTCCAAATAACGATCATCCGCACGCAGGATGTAATTTTTGTAATTATGGATAAAGCCGCCATAGCCAATATTTTTGTGAATGCGGTTCAACTGTTGTGACGCGGCGGTGGCCGTGCGGTTATAGTCGGACCACACCTGTTCAGCTTCAATCACAAGATTAACCGCGCTGATGCCATAAACGATCAACGCCATGCTGAGCAATACACCCGAGAGGGCAACGACCCACGCCTTGCCTTTAAAGCTAAGTTTCTGCCAAACCATGCAACGACACTAACACCACTGCGTGCAAAAAGTCACCACAGATACCTTATTGTTTTTAATCATACTTATCAGCTTAGAGGCTCTCTAATACGCTTATGACAACACCCTTTCAACAAACAGATGTCATCATCATCGGCGCGGGTGCTGCCGGGTTGATGTGCGCCGCAACATCCGCGCAGCGTGGTCGTCGGGTGGTGGTGTTTGATCATGCCCAAAAAATTGGTGAGAAAATCCGCATTTCGGGCGGTGGTCGCTGCAACTTCACCAACCTTTATGCGGGCCCGCAAAACTATCTTTCGCAAAATCCACGGTTTTGCATCTCGGCGCTGCAACGGTTCACCCAGCACGACTTTATCGACCTAATCCGCGAACAAAACATCGCTTACCACGAGCGCGACCACGGCCAATTGTTTTGCGACGACAGTGCCGGACAAATCATTGATCTTCTGGTGGGCCGCTGCAAAACGGCCGGCGCACGCCTTCAGATGAACACCCATATCATCAACATCACCCCATCAGAAAACGGCTATACGGTTGAAACCGATCATGGCCCCTTTGCGTGTCAGTCCTTGGTCATCGCCAGCGGGGGGAAATCGATCCCCAAAATCGGTGCAAGTGGATTTGGTTACCACATTGCCAAGCGCTTTGGCCTGCGTGTGGTGCCGATGCGCGCGGGATTGGCGCCGCTGACCTTTGAGGGGGCCTTGCTATCACAACTTAAAGAGCTGGCAGGCATCGCCATCGATGTGCGCATCCGCTTGAAAAAAACCGAGTTTAGCGAAGCTTTGCTGTTTACCCACCGTGGCCTCAGCGGCCCGGCCATTTTACAAATTTCATCGTATTGGCACGAAGGTGACGAGCTGCGCATCGATCTGGTGCCCGGCACAGATGCCTTCGAGGTGTTGAAAACCGCCAAAGCCGATAACCCCAAACAAGACGTCGCCACCGCCGTGGCCACCATACTGCCCAAGCGCCTCGCCAAGTTGATCGTCGCACTCCACGGCAATCCGGGACGCATCGTCGAGACCAGCGATAAGGTGCTGCGCCGGGTCGCACAAGGCATCAACGATTGGCGCGTCACCCCCAGCGGGTCGGAAGGCTATCGCACCGCAGAGGTCACGGTGGGCGGCGTCGACACCCGCGATTTATCGTCCAAGACCATGGAGGCCAAAACCGTTCCGGGGCTGTATTTCATCGGCGAGGTGATGGATGTCACCGGCGAGTTGGGTGGTTTTAATTTCCAATGGGCCTGGTCATCGGGCTACACCGCCGGGCAGTTCGCCTAGAGCCTATTCAAATTCCATCTGCATGAAAACGTTCTGGGAATTGCGTTTGGCGATTTGGGTGAACACTTTCAAATGACTGAACATAGACTGATCGATGGCGATGCCTTCTTCGATGGGGCCACCGTTTTGAATAACGCGTCCGATCATGGTGCGCAGATAAGCCAGATAGTCATAGGTTTCAGCTATGGCGCGCTTTAAGTCCGTCGCCGGACCGTGGCCGGGCACGATGTATTGGGGGTTGTAATCGGCCATGACCTCAAAGACATCCAGCCAGCTGGCGCTGTCGCCTGCCGGTCCGATGCCGAGCATACGGTCCACATAAACAATGTCGCCGCTGAACATCACTTTGGTGTCGGGCATCCAAATAAAGGCATCTCCCAACGTATGGGCGGAGCCGACATGGCGAATTTCAAAGCGCTGACCGCCGAACACCAAATCCAATTCGCTCTCGAAGGTGTCGTCGGCAAAGACCGCTTCAGTCCCGGCGAGGGCTTCTTCGCCCATCAAATTGGTGAGTGCAAAAAAATAATCGTTGAGCCGCGCCTTGTGATCATCCACCGCAGCTTGTGAGGCGATGATGCGCGCGCCGCGTTCTTTCCAGTAGCCATTGCCCAACCAACGATGATCTTGGCCACCGGAGTTGATAACGATTTTGACCGGCTTATCGGTGATGGTTTTGATGGCCGCGTCAATCTGCGCCGCCCCTTTATAGCTGCCGCCGGGATCAACCAGCAAAACGCCATCGTTGGTCACCACCATGCCGAAGGTGGCGTTGTTGGCAAAGTTTGTGGCGTTGCGTTGCTCAACCGGGCCGACAATGGCATAGACATTATCGGTCACCTGTTGAACCTGTAACCCGGCCGCCTGCACCGCATTTACACCAAAGCCAAGGGCAACCAGGGCCGCCAACATCATCGATTTCATTTTCACCACGATACTCTCCTAAACCACCATTTTTTCTAGTTGTACTGAGTTTTCCTATATGCGCAAACCATTATGTGTGGACTTGCCGTTGAGCCGTTGAACGCTTAGGTATGAAAAGGCATTTTTGGAAGGCAAGTTTGGGAGGCAAGCACATGCATCGTTTCATCAAGGTAAGCCTAGGGCTTTTGGCCCTAACCGTTTTACCCGTTTCGGCCCAAGACATCGCCCCAAAGCCCGCCCCCGAACCCGCCACCGGGCGCACGGTCAAATCCAGCGTCAGTGCCCAAAAGTACATGATTTCCGCCGCCAACCCGTTGGCGGCCTGGGCGGGCATGGATGTCTTGCGTGACGGCGGCAGCGCGGTGGATGCGATGGTCGCCACGCAAATGGTTTTGGGCTTGGTTGAACCGCAAAGCAGCGGCTTGGGCGGGGGTTCTTTTTTGGTTTATCATGATGCAAACACCAACAAGCCCATCACCTTGGATGGCCGCGAAACCGCCCCCATGGCGGCACAATCGGATTTGTTTCTCAAGCCCGACGGGACGCCGATGAAGTTTTTCGAAGGTGTGGTCGGCGGGCGCTCGGTGGGCACGCCGGGCACCCTCAAACTGATGCATGAGGCCCACCGGCGCTACGGCAAGCTGGAGTGGGCGCGTTTGCTGCAACCGGCCATCGATTTGGCGCAAAAAGGTTTTAAAGTTTCACCGCGTCTGGCCAAGCTGATCGCCAAGGATCAAAAACGCCTGTCGAGCTATCGCGACACCCGGGCCTATTTTTTTGACGCCAAGGGCCCCCCCCTTAAAGCCGGAACGGTGCTGAAAAACCCCGTCTATGCCCACAGCCTGCGCTTGATCGCCGCCCAAGGCCCAGACGTTTTTTACAAAGGTGAAATCGCCAAAGACATCATCACAGCCGTGCGTGGAGCCAAGGATAATCCCGGCCTATTGAGCACCGCCGATCTGGCTGATTACCGGGTCATCGAACGAGAAGCCGTGAGATGCCATTATACA
>JAESUA010000312.1 GCA_016763255.1 Magnetovibrio sp.
AGATACGAGTACCTAAAACTCGCGCGTCTACCAATTCCGCCACGACCGCATATATTTGGTAGCGACAAGTCTCATACGAGAACATTGCCTGAGGGGGGTATAGCGAATACTGTCAGCCCAATCAAGCACTGAGACAACAAACTGTGATGGCACCCCAAATATGGCAGAAATTAAGGATTTACCAGCCGTCGAATGGCGCATTTCCAACGCGTTGGTGGACTACGACGAGTCACATTTGTTCATGGAGCAGCGCGTCGCATCCATTCGCGAGGGATCTGAGCCCGAACAGGTGTGGCTTTTGCAGCATCCGCCGCTGTACACCGCCGGCACCAGCGCCAGCACCGACGACCTACTGGATGCGGAGCGATTCCCGGTGTTTCAGGCCGGTCGTGGCGGCCAATACACCTATCACGGCCCCGGCCAGCGCGTCGCCTATGTGATGTTGGACCTCAAAAACCATGGCAGTGACGTGCGTGCCTATGTGCACGACCTGGAAGAAGTGATGATCCGCACCATCGCCACGTTCGGCATCACCGGCGAGCGCCGCCAGGGCCGAGTCGGCATTTGGGTTGAGCACAACCAAGGCCAGGAAGATAAAATCGGTGCCATCGGCGTGCGCGTGCGCAAATGGGTCAGCTTCCACGGCTTGGCACTCAACGTCGAACCCGACCTCGATCATTTTAGCGGCATCGTGCCGTGCGGCATCGCCGAACACGGTGTGACCTCATTGAAAGATTTGGCGGTGAAAGCTTCGATGCAAGACGTGGATCTCGCATTGCGCCAAACATTCGAAGCAGTCTTCCAACGTCAAACCATTGATGTTGCTTAAGCACTCGCCCGACACACATAGACGAATGGCCAAATTACGATTAAGATCCATACCACGATCAAGATGACCTTTTGGGTTGCTGATGGAAGGGTTTTGGATGCACGTCATGTACAAACCTTTCCTGGAGGAAAGCGGATGAGTCGAAGACTTCAACGCACGTTGGCACGCCTTTGCGGTGTCTTTGCGGTGTGGTTGTGCTTGTCCATCACCGGTGGCCAGGGTGCCCTGGCAGGCGCAAGCATTGCTCCCCTTCCGATTCCCCAAGGGCCCATCGTCCTCTCCATCAGGGGTAAAATTCAAAACACCAACACCTATGGACAGGCGGATTTAGATATGGCGATGCTACAGTCATTGCCGACCACCCGCATCGTGACCAGCACGCCCTGGACGCAAGGCATCATCACCTTTGAAGGCGTCTCGATACAAACTCTGATGAAACCATCGCCGCAAAGGGCGATCAAGGTGAGTTCACGGCGCTCAACGATTATACGGTGCGCATTGGTCTTGATGACGCCATTAAACACCGCGCCATTGTGGCTTATCTGTTCAACGGCCAGCCCATGAGCGTGCGCAACAAAGGCCCCTTATGGGTGATCTACCCCATGGACGACGATCCCATTTTACGCACCGTGGCTTATCATGATCGCATGATCTGGCAACTGCGTTCGATCGTTGTCGAATAGGGGCCCAGTACAAAACATGGGCCGCAAACTTTTCCTCATTTTCTCCTTGGCGCTAGCACTTTTTGCCGGCATCGCCGTCTTCACAATCACAAGCTTCACCAGCCTCAACCACCATCACGACCTGGAGGTCAACCGCGCCCAATCCGACATTTGGGTCATGGCCCAGGTGGCCCTGGAACTGGAGCGCACGCTGCACACCTTGCACATGTACGTGCAAGGCGACAGCGGCGTCACCTACCAGGCTGCAATCTTACGCTATGATATTTTGTGGAGTCGCCTTCCCGCCATCATCAAGGCTAAGAACAGCCAGAATTTAAGGGAGTTTGAGAACGTCAACGACACCGTGCTCGAACTGCAAAATGCCTTGGTTGGTCTTGATCCCATCATCGAGACGATCAAACCCGGTGATCATGAAACGATGAGTTATATTCACAACAAACTGATCCCATTTTCATCACGCCTAAACCGCTTGGCATCATTGATGGTCTCGAACACCAACAGTGCCGAAGAAACTTACCTTTTAGGGGCTGAAAACCGCAACTCGACCCTAGAATATTCGGTGATTATGATCCTCGCCGGAGCCATATCGTTGGTCCTTTTGCTGGTGATCGAAAGCCTGCAAGTGCGAAAATTGCTGCGCCAAGCCCGCAATGCTGAGCAGCTTGCCGAAGACGCCAGTCAGGCAAAGTCCGCGTTTCTTGCCAACATGAGCCACGAGTTGCGCACCCCGCTCACCGGCAT
Source organism: Magnetovibrio sp. (assembly GCA_016763255.1). Lineage (GTDB taxonomy): Bacteria > Pseudomonadota > Alphaproteobacteria > Rhodospirillales > Magnetovibrionaceae > Magnetovibrio. The sequence continues at coordinate 2,254 of JAESUA010000312.1, forward strand.
CATCGGTTTTTCCGGCATGATGGAGCAAGAGACCATGGGGCCCCTGCCCGGAAAATATAAAGAATATGCCCATGATATTGAAAAAAGCGGCAAGTACCTTCTGGATCTGATCAACGACATCCTTGATTTATCCAAGGCTGAAGCCAACAAAATCGAATTGGATGCCGATGTTTACGAGGTCGAGAGCATCGTTGGTCAAGCCAATCGCCTTGTTGCCGGCTTGTTGGAAACCTATACCATCAAGATCGAGACCAACATTCCCGACACCTTGCCCGAATTCCGCATCGATCGTCGGCGCATCGTGCAGTGCATAGTCAACCTTTTGTCCAACGCCATTAAATTTTCCCCCAGCGCCACCACAGTGCACCTCAATGTCGCCCTAACGGCCAGCGGCGGTTTATCGATATCAGTTCAAGATCAGGGCACCGGCATGAGCGCACAAGACTTGAAAATCGCCATGCAGCCATTCGGCCAAGTCCGTCACGGCCCCGATGTGCAACACAAACCGGGCACCGGATTAGGATTGCCGTTGGTCAAGTTGATGATGGAATTGCACGGCGGTGATCTGGAAATGACCTCAAAACCCGGCATAGGCACCACCGCGCGTCTGTTGTTCCCGGCGGAAATCATCGTCAATCGCTACACCCGTGAAGGCGGAGACGGCAGCGCCAAGGCGTTCATTTTCACCGGTCGCTAGGGGCGGACTCTCAGGCTATCAACGTTTGTGAAACCCCGGCTCGGCGGGGGTGTCGGTGATGATCTCTTCCATCCCATCGACACGCGCCGCGGGCGGGCCTTGACGGCAGGCGGCCAGCATCTTAGAGACGACATTTTTGGGACCGCTAAACACCGCCTCGACGGCTCCGTCTGATCGATTTTTCACCCACCCCGACAACCCCAAGCCGGTCGCCGTCTGCTGCGTCCAGGCGCGGTACCACACGCCTTGTACTTGGCCGGAAATGATCACGTGAATGGATAAGGGTTCGGTCATAATAGCTCTCAAGTGGTGCAGGGTGACAAGTGATGAAAGCCGCTCCACATGGGTTCATCCCCTTTGAGGATCACCTCTTTGACCAACAACATGTCGATCGGGCGCGGACCTTCGTGAAGGAGTTCCAGCATCTGATGCACGTCGCCTGCTTCACCCGCCAACAAAAGGTCCATGGAATTATCTGGGGTCAATCGCGCCCAACCATCAAGGTGCAGCGATGTGGCCATTTCCACCAACCAGCGGATAAAGACGTCAGATTGAACAAGGCCGCGCGCCCTCAGGCGCACGACCTTGTCGTGATGTTGGTACTGTATTTTAGGGCCTTGATGACGACGGACCCTTTCACGCGCAGGCCGAACTGGTATCGGTTTGCGGAAAGGTAGGACGTTGTCTTGGCTATGGTCGTCCGCCATCTAATCCCTTCTATTCAAATGATAAAATCACCTGATCAACGGCTAGGCTGTCGCCTGCTTGAGTGGGTACGTCCTTAATTATACCGTCCTGGGCCGCACGAAGCACGTTTTCCATTTTCATCGCTTCGACAACCGCCAGCTCTTCTCCGGCTTTGACCTCTTGACCGGCTGTAACCGACAAAGACAGCAACAGCCCCGGCATTGGCGACATCAAAAGTTTTGAGGTGTCGGGCGGCAGTTTTTCCGGCATCATCTGATAGAGCTTAGCAGCGTTTTCAGACAACACCCGGATGTCCGCCTGGGAGCCCGCATGCAGCAAGCGATAGCCCACCGCCATGCGTTCGGCCTGGATGATCACCTCGCGTCCATTGACGCTACCGACAAACACCACTTCACCCAACGGCCACTCTGTGCGCACTTCCACGGTATCCTTGGTGAAGCCGCGCGCGTGGATGTTAACGTCAAAGCCGCCCTCCACGTGTACCACTTCGACCGGGATCGTTTTCTTGCCCATGAGCACGGTCCAGCTGGCCGATACCTGACGTTCATGGCCACCATGTTGACCGCTGATGTGCGCCGCACGATCTTGATAAGCCAAGTGCATACCAGCCGCCACCGCGACCAAGATCGATGGATCGTCATGCACCACGTGGTCGAAACCAAAGCCGTCGGGGTATTCTTCGGCGATGAAGCCGGTGGACAGATTACCTGCGATAAAGCGCGGATGGTTCATCAAGGCCGATAAGAATGGAATGTTATGCTGCACACCGCGGATGTAATAACCGTCCAGCGCATGGCTCATGGTCTTGATGGCTTCATCGCGGGTGGCCCCATAGGTGATCAACTTGGCGATCATGGGATCGTAGTGCATCGAAATTTCGCCACCTTCGTAGACGCCGGTGTCGACACGCACGTTTTCGCCTGACGGCGCTTGATAGCGGGTCAGACGACCGATGGACGGCAAGAAATTACGGAACGGATCTTCGGCGTAAACCCGCGTTTCCATCGCCCAGCCTTTAAGCTTCACATCGTCTTGGGTGATCGGCAGTTTTTGGCCCGCAGCGACGCGGATCATCAATTCCACCAAATCCAAGCCGGTGATGTATTCGGTCACCGGATGTTCCACCTGCAGGCGGGTGTTCATCTCCAGAAAGTAAAAATTCTTTTCCTGATCGACGATGAATTCAACCGTACCGGCGGAGACGTAATTCACCGCCTTGGCCAGCGCGACCGCTTCTTCGCCCATGGCCTTGCGGGTTTCTTCGTCGATGAACGGGCTCGGCGCTTCTTCGATGACCTTTTGATGACGGCGTTGGATCGAGCATTCGCGCTCACCCAAATACACCGTATTGCCGAAACTATCAGCGATCAGCTGGATTTCAATGTGGCGCGGATTGACGATGAATTTTTCGATGAACACACGATCATCGCCAAAGCTCGATTTGGCTTCGCGCACGGTGGAAACAAACGCCTCTTTCAAGTCGGCATCATTTTCACACACCCGCATACCCTTGCCGCCACCACCAGCGGAGGCTTTGAGCATCACCGGATAGCCAACATCATTGGCAACTTTTTTGGCTTCTTTGTAATCTTCGAGCGCCTTGGTGTAGCCCGGCACCGTGGTTATACCGGCCTTGTCGGCCAGTTTTTTGGACTCGATTTTATCGCCCATGGCCTTGATGGCCAATTCGTTGGGACCGATAAAGGCCACGCCGGCGCGTTTCAGCTTGCGGCAAAACGCGGCATTCTCCGACAAAAAACCATAACCGGGGTGAACTGCCTCGGCTTTGGATTTTTTGATCACCTCAAGGATTTTGTCGACCCGCAAATAGCTTTCGGATGATGCCGCGGGGCCGATGCAATAAGCCTCGTCGGCTTCCATCACATGCAGGGCGTCGCGGTCGGCCTCGGAATACACCGCCACGGTTTTGATGCCCATGGCCTTGGCCGTACGGATCACACGACAGGCAATCTCGCCACGGTTGGCGATGAGGATTTTCTTAAACATTTTGGCACGTTTTGGTGCCGCTTTTTTCGCCGGAGCCTTTTTAGCGGAAGGCTTCTTTACAGCTTTAGATACAGGTTTCTTGGGAGACATGTGGGAAGGTCCCTTCTCAACTTAAATCTTTTTGTCATTAAACATCGACAGCACGTTTCTGGCCCGGATAACGATAAAATAACCACCAACCATAAGCACACCGATAAACCAAGGAACATCAGGACTGTAGGAGAAGTTCAAATAGATCGCCAAATACACGACGAAAAAGAACGCTACAATCAGGGCACCCAAACGGCCCAATTCCTTCAGGGTCTCTTTTTGTTTTTTGTTTCGCTTATTGATCGTCATTGGATCGTATTTCCCAGGTCACAATGCAGCCACTTATAGTGGTATGTTTCCGTGCTTTTTCCACGGATTTTCGACATGCTTGTCTTTTAACATACGCAAGGACCGCGTGATACGCACGCGTGTGTTGTGCGGCATAATCACGTCGTCGATAAAGCCGCGCTTGCCCGCAACAAACGGGTTAGCAAAAGCTTTGCGATATTCTTCAGTGCGCGCATCGATCTTGCTCTGATCACCCATATCGGCGCGGAAAATGATTTCCACCGCCCCCTTGGGCCCCATGACCGCGATTTCTGCCGACGGCCATGCCAGATTGACATCGCCCCGCAGATGCTTGGAGCTCATCACATCATACGCACCGCCGTAAGCTTTGCGGGTGATGATGGTGACCTTCGGCACGGTGGCTTCGGCATAGGCATACAGCAACTTGGCACCGTGGGTGATGATGCCGCCGTGTTCTTGGGCGGTGCCGGGCAAGAACCCGGGCACATCGTCAAACGTCAAGATGGGAATGTTGAAGGCATCACAGTAGCGCACGAAGCGTGCAGCCTTGATCGAACTGTTGATGTCCAGACAACCGGCCAAAACCATCGGCTGGTTGGCAACGATGCCGACCGTGGAACCTTCCATACGGCCGAAACCAATGATGATGTTGCCGGCGTAGTTCGGCATCAATTCAAAGAAATCGCCTTCATCGACGACCTTTTCGATCAATTCCTTCATATCGTAAGGCTTATTGGGATTGTCGGGGATCAAGGTATCCAGCGACATCTCAATGCGCTCGGCGCTGTCGGGGGTCGGACGCACGGGCGCTTTTTCGCGATTGTTGGCGGGCAAGAAATCAATGAAGCGGCGCAGATACAACAGCGCTTCGGCATCATTGGGGAAAGCATTATGAGCCACACCGGATTTCACGGTGTGCGCCGATGCGCCGCCCAAGTCTTCCTGGGTGACTTCTTCGTGGGTCACGGTTTTGACCACATCGGGGCCGGTCACGAACATGTAGGACGTGTCTTCGACCATAAAGATAAAGTCGGTCATGGCCGGCGAATACACCGCACCACCGGCACATGGGCCCATGATCACGGAAATTTGCGGGATCACACCCGATGCCAATACATTGCGCTGAAACACATCGGCGTAGCCCGCAAGGCTGTCGATGCCTTCTTGAATACGTGCCCCGCCGGAATCATTAAGGCCGATTACCGGTGCGCCGACCTTCATCGCCTGATCCATAACTTTGCAGATTTTTTCCGCATGGGTCTTGCTCAAAGAGCCGCCGAATACGGTGAAGTCTTGGCTATAGACAAAAACCAAACGGCCGTTGATATCGCCATAACCGGTGACCACGCCGTCGCCAGGAATGGATTGTTTTTCCATGCCAAAATCGGTGCAGCCATGTTCCACGAACATGTCCCATTCTTCGAAAGAACCGGGATCAAGCAACAGTTCGATGCGTTCGCGGGCGG
>JAESUA010000313.1 GCA_016763255.1 Magnetovibrio sp.
AGGTTGGTCAAACGGATCACCGGGGGGATTGCATAGATCACCACCGCGATCACACCGGGCACTTTGCCGATGCCCAATAGCATCACCACCGGGATCAGGTAGACGAACGCCGGCATGGTCTGCATGATGTCGAGGATCGGTGTGACCACCGCCTGAACCCGGTTGGAACGCGCCATGGCGATGCCCACCGGGATACCCAATGCAATGGACAAAAGGGTACACACCGTGATGATCGACAGGGTGCGCATGGTGTTGTCCCACATGCCGAAATAGCCGATGAGGAGAAACGCACCAATGACTGACACGGACAATTTCCAGGACCGGCTGGCCAAATAGACCAGCCCGACCAGGACAATCAGAACAAGCCACCATGGCGTCTGCAAAAGCAGTTTTTCAAACCAAACCAGGAATTTGAGCAGGGGATTGAAAAAACCTTCTATCAATTCCCCATAGCTCCGAGAAAATTCCCGATAACTGCTGTCCAATGCTTTGCGGATGGCCAGTAAATCTGCGCGTTCCATCGCAGGGAATTTACTCAGCCAAGATGCTTCCGCCATGGTGTGTTCTCCTTATTCTGACGACTTACAGGCTCGCCAGTTGTTTTTTGATCTTGGCAGCTGCAGCTGCGGGCACCCAAGGCGTCCAGGTGCTTTCATAGTTTTTCATGGAATGCTCCATGGCAATATCGCCATCGGCCTGGTTGTCTTCCATCCACGACAGCTATTCGTTCATCTGGGCGTTGGTGAAGGAACGCTTGGTCAAATATGTAAAGGCTTCAGGCGCGCGTGTGGCAAAGCTTTCCACGGTGATGGTCTTGACCGGAGAAGGCGGATACATGGACGGCTTGGGGCTTTCACAAACTTCCTGCGTGAGGCAGTCGTTGAAATGCTCTTGATTGATGCCGGATTCAAAATCGACCTTGACCATTTTGTATTTGCCCAGCACAGCGGTCGGTGCCCAGTAATAGCCAAACCAAGGTTGTTTGCGTTCGTATGCCTTGGCGATGGTGCCGGCAAGCGCCGCCCCTGAGCCCGGATCGACCAGATCGAAACCGGCATCTTTCAGCTTCAAGGCCTCATACAAATGACCGTTGGTGATTTGACAGCCCCAACCCGCCGGGCAGGTCATGAAGGCCGACATGGACGGGTCTTCAGGATGCTTGAACATCTTGGCGTTGGCGATGATGCCGGAGATGGTTGCCAGACTGGGGTCTTTTTTGACCAAGTATTCGGGCACCCAAAAACCTTCTTCACCGCCATCGGAAAGGGAAGCCCCTGCGACGCGAAGGCGTTTTTCGGCGATGCCTTTTTCCAAGGCTACTTTGAAATTTTGGGTCCAAAACTCGGGCGCAATGTCCGGCTCACCCTTTTCGACCATGGATGTTCCCGTGGGCATGGTGTCACCGGTGATGATTTCGGTATCACAGCCGTATCCATGGCGTAAAATGAAGGCGTCGACATTCGCCATCAAGGTGGCCGAGCTCCAATTCATATCGGCGATGGTGACTTTGCCGCATTCCGCCGCCAAGGCGGGGCTGCTCAGGCCGACACCGATGACCGCAGCGATGATCAATTTTTTCATAAATTTCTCCCTTGGCACCGGCCCGTTGGGTCGTTCCTGGTGACTATGTGTAAAAAATGCGGCCTTTCCACCGAAGGGCCGCAATAGCTCAATTTTATCCAACGATAAAGAGTATGTCAATTGTATGAAGAGGATGCGGTGCAGTATCATATTGAATTATCTAATTAAATCAGCGCCTACAATGCTGTAAAATAATTTTGAGCTTGAAAGTTTTCAGGAAATATTTGCAATTTACATCCAGTATACATTCGCAATGGATACTGCTTTACATGTTTATTTATGTATAACCCATGGCTAAATTATACGATCGGCTGGGACAAATAAAGCCCAGCCACATAAGTGGGCTGGGCTATTTGATGCGTCCTATAGGGCCGTTGCCTGATGTCGCCTGTTCGCCTATTTGATGGTTTTGTAGGCCACCTTGAAGGCATCCCGGTCTTCATCCGTTTCAAAATAGACGGCCACGGATTTTTGCTTCAACGCCGTCGAAATGGACTCTATTTCCACTTCCCATTCGCCTTTGCAATTTGCCTCCAGGCAATCTTCAAGGGCCCTGACCGAAGCTGAGGTTTTGAACTTGATTCCTGTGAATAGGGTCATCTTTGTCGCCTTTATTTAGAATCTACCCCCAAACAAATAGCAAAACTTAGTCGTACCGACCCAATAGGATTCAGTTGAGAGTAATATGGCCCTCAAGGGGGACCACTTCACTTTCAACATCCACCGGGTTGCCTTCGCGGTCCAGCAGCGCGTATCCGTCGATCGCTCCGATCATGATTTTTTCACGCATGTCGGCGAGAAAGGATTGGGCCTGAGCTTCGCTCGGCAAGCTGGCATCAGAATTTTTGGCAATGCCCACCATGACCATGTTCCAATCGGTACTTTGTGCATCGGCGGTTTGGCGAATGGCGTGGAATGTCATGCCGTGGGCCGCGGGTTGATGGGCATCGAACAACACCTGAACCATCATCGCTTCATCATCGCTTGGCGCTGTTTGCGCGGTGGGCTCGGTCGTTCCGACGCGTAAAAAAATGTAAAGCATGCGGTGTTTGAAACCCGACATGACGCATTGTTGGGCTAGGTCATCAAAAGATGTGGCGTTCATTGAACTCATTTTATATCTCTCAATTAAAAAATACCGTTCTTTGGCATTTAGGGTGGCGCGGTGGCATTGTCCAGGGGGGAGGTTACAGTTTATTAACGCGATCGGGGTATAAGTTATTGTGATTCATAGAGAATGCACGCGAAATATTCACCTGCGGCCTTCAGAAGAAATCCGGGCTTGAGAGACAGGACGTCAAACATGTTGCCATCCAAATCGATCTTGACTGCAGCTCTGGTCGGGCTTTGCTCCCCTTATTTCGTCGCTTTTGATGCTTTGGCCGCTCAACAGCTCGCTCAATCGCAAATTGCGGCTGCGCCCCCTGCTTTTTTGCGCATGGACATCACCAGCACCTGTGTTGACGGTGGGGCGGTGTTTAAACTCATCAATCGAGGCGGTAAATGGCCGCGGACCGGAAATTTGAGGCTGTATTAAGCCGATGACCATTCTTTAATTGGCCAGCGACGTTTGCGTTTGGCGGCAAATCAGCGTGTTTCGTTCATCGTTAAAGACAGGGTCATGTCAGGGCGTCCGGTCGCGGTATGGGTTGAACCTGAATGGTACGCGCGTAAATATAAATACGACGCATCACTCAATTGTACGTCAGCATATCCAAAATGAGCACCACGATGAGTTTTACGTGCTGGCAATGTAAATGCAAAACTGTCTAAAGTGAGAATCATGAAAGGTTCCGTATTTATGAGCTCACAAAATACAGCGCAAACTTCGATGCAAGCCAAGAAAACTCTGGGGGAGTCAGCCGAAAACTCGCTTAGCCCGGAACAGCTATTGGTGTCCGGTTATGGCGAGGCCGCCGTGTTGCTGAATTTAGACACGAGCAGTTGGACGTCAAACCGCCATGCGGTGCGGATCGAACAGCTGTTTGAAGGTGACGTCAATGATGAACTAGCGCGCCTCACCCAAGTGGCGATCGACACCGGAAAGGTCATGACGGCGAACCTGTCGCTACCCACCGCATCGGGGCAGGTGGTTTATCAAGTGAACTTGATACCCAAAGTATTGGGTCAGCAGATTCTCTTTTTGTTTCATGATCAAACCTTAGACAGCAATCTGCGCGACGCATTGATTGAATCTCGTCAGCGCTTCAAGGATTTGGTGGATATATCCAGCGATTTTTCCTGGGAAGTGGGTGACGACGGGCGTTTTGTCTTTGTCTCACGGGCGGGCGGATTGGGCTATGCCTCCGACGATATCATCGGCCATAAACCGGAAGAATTTATTGTCGGTGCGGACGAATATGATCCGGTGCCCTTTTTGGCTGATGAACGCACCGAAGAGGTGGAATTGTGGATGCATCGTGCCGACGGCGGCATGGCCTGTGTGGTGGTCTCCGCCATTCCGTTTTTTGAAAACGATGGTGCACGCATCGGCGTGCGTGGGGTGTGCCGCGATGTCACCAATGAACGTGAGCGTGCCACCGCCTTAGCCCATGCCCATCAACGTGAACAGGTCTTAGGCTATATCGTCAACACCATCCGCGACGAGATCAATCCCACCGATATGCTTGGCGCCGCAGCCGCTGCGACCGCGCGGGCCATGGGCGCAAGCGGCTGTCGTATTTTGCGCACCGGTTTGGCAAAAGATGAGGGGGCATCCCTTCAATTTGAGACGGCAGCCGAGTTTGGCACCGGCGGCCCGGGGCAATTGGGCGATGATTTCCTAACCTTTAGCGCGGCTGAGCCTTGGCTGCGCGAAGAAGAAATCGAAGGCTGGTGTGTGATTGCCGCACCATGTTTGCATGCAGGCGATATCAACGGCGTCATCTGCCTATGGAAACGTGCCGATTGGAGCAATGATGACCGCCTGTTGGTGAACGATATCTCCAATCAACTGGGCATCGCCATCGAACAAATCGAAAACCATGAAAGCATTGTGCGGCTGTCGCGTACCGATGCCATGACCGGGCTTTTGAACCGCCGGGCCTTTTACGATGAAGAACTACCGCGCCACTTCCAGCGCTTGGAACATGATGGATCATCGGGGGCATTGTTTTACATCGACATGGATAATTTCAAATTGGTCAACGATGTTCACGGTCATCAAAAAGGCGATGAGGCCATCATCGCCCTGCGTGATTTGCTGTACGATTTTGTCCGCCCCGGTGACGTGATCGCGCGCCTGGGCGGGGATGAATTTGCCCTGTGGCTGGACGGCATGGATTCGGATGCCGCACAGAAACGTTCACGGCAATTGTTGGATATGTCGCACACGTTGCGCGATTTGTCCGGCCAACCCGATAAGCCCTTGGGCATCTCCATCGGGATTGCGGTGTATAAGGCCGGCACCGGGGAGGGGCTGGAGAGCCTCTTGGCGCGTGCCGATAAGGCTATGTATGAAGTCAAACAAACCTCCAAGGGCGATTTTTGTTTGGCCCCCCTCCCGATTGGTTACAATCATCTGAGCCAAATATTACCTCTATGTTTGTTTGATTGTAATTAGAACATGAACAATCACTTGAAACTGCCCCAATTTCTGGAATATTTGAAAACTGAAGGTCGTAGGAAAACGTAGGGGTTGAACCAGATTCAGAATCTGGTTCATCCCATGATATATACATTTTACTGTATTGAGTATAATACACAGGGGCCCTCAAGCAATTACCTGTAGGATCAAAATTATCTCGTTGGTAACAGATATTAGAAACCTGGTATCCGCTATCGGGATACTCATATATATTTGTTGTTAGAATGTTAGAAGGGTCAGATTCATATTTATCGTATAAAACTGTAGTTAACTGTATATCATAGATACCAGGTTTAAGTTTAATATCTTGTGAATATTTGTACACACCCCCGTTATTCCCTTCTGAATAATAACTGTCAGAATTCCACAGGTAAGACACAGAAGAACCATCTTCTGGTTCTATTTTACATCTAAAAGACGGATTCTCCGCATTAGACAAATCTTCAGAAAAATCTACGCACCATATTAGGGTGTATAAAAAATTTGAAGATGTGTAACATGCTGATGAAGAACTTATAGAATCGCATTTATCTAAATCTCCAGTAATAACAGGTATGGGAATATTTTTCGAATCTTTATTCGAGATTTTATGAAAACAACAGAACAGCAGCACCGCTAACGCCAACAGTATAAAATATGCGCAGAGTTGAAAAATGCTATCTTTCATTTTACACTATATTCTTTATTAGATACCCCTTAACAAAGAATTGAATATAAATTTCACCTTAAGATATTTTGAGGACTTCCAAATCTTTGCGCGTATTTATAAAATTATCGTCTACGGAAGTCACACTGTATCATTATACAATGTGAGTCTGTAACAGAATGGAGGAAACCCTCACTATAATCGAGGTTAATCATATAGAGCCTTCCATATGGTTATTATTTCTAGAATTAAAAATGTCATATAATATTATATTGTATAACTATAGAAAGGTATGGATACACTCCCTCCAGACGATTTGATAGTACTAGATTCAGTCTTCAAAAAATATGATACGGATAATAGTGGTTATCTAGATTTAAAACAATTTACTCTTTTCCTCGTGCGTTTAGGAAAACATGTCAAGGAACTAAGAAAAGTAACAATATTGGCAGCAGAAGCAGTCTTCGCTCTTATAGACAAAGACACTGATGGAAAGATAGACTTCCATGAATTTTGCAAATGGTGGAATACAGATGCATCTCAGCGTTATGGATATTTTACGGGTGAAAAAGGAAAGTTATTAAGAAAGTCTTACAATCTATATTACAAGTACTCTTCTTCATCAGATGTCCATCCCGCAACGGGGGTCTCTTCTCCGAATAAGAATAGCGGGATGACAATAGTACAATTTGAAAGAATGATGGATACTCTAGGTATTGAATATACTGAAGGATGTTTTGACGCTTTAGACGACGACAACGACGGGGTTATATCTTTCGAAGAATTTTGTAGGTGGCTGAACTGGTTTTGAATATAACCAGTTCAGCCACCTAAGATAGAAGATATTAGCAATTTCATTCGCAGATTGAGAATG
>JAESUA010000314.1 GCA_016763255.1 Magnetovibrio sp.
TGGGCTGAAACGGGTGAGTTTTTTGCGTGAAAGCGCAGAAGATATGAAAGAGCGCTTGGATAGCCTGCGCGACCGTCCCATCGGCGAGTTACTCGACCGCAAAGTTAAAGTCGCAAAACCCGACACCCCGCTGATCGATGCGCTGATGATGATTAAGGATAAGCAGTACGTGGTTCCGGTGATCGATGAGGATCATATGCTGGTTGGGGCGATTTCGTTTTTTTCGGTGCTTTATGGCCTCAACGAAGCCTACGATCGTGAGACGGTGGAAAAACTTAAAAGTGCCGAACGTGGTGCGCGCAAACTTGAAAAGGAACGCCAAAAGGGGGACGGGCAATGAGCACTCAAGCTCCCGTAGAGGCGGTAACCCAGTCGATATCCCAGGCGGTGATGTTTGGCATGGATCCGCTGTGGCTCAGCACTATTTTATTGATTGTGGCCTATGTTGTGCTGCTCAGTGAAAAATTCAATCGCACCGTTGTTGCGTTGTTGGGTGGCGGTCTGGTGATCATCACCGGCTTGGTATCGCAATCCCAAGCCATCGATGCGATTGATTTCAACACCATCGCGCTTTTAACCGGCATGATGATCATCGTCGCCATCACCCGCACATCGGGGGTGTTTGAATTTGTCGCTATTTGGTCGGCTAAAAAGGTCAAAGCCGACCCCATGGGCATTTTGATCGTGCTGTCTATTGTCACGGCGGTGTTTTCGGCGTTCCTCGATAATCTCACCACCGTTTTATTGGTGGTGCCGGTGGCGTTGCTGATCGTTGAAAAACTAGATGTCTCTCCGTATCCGTTTTTGATTTCGCAAATTATCGCCTCCAACGTCGGCGGCACCGCGACCTTGATTGGCGATCCGCCGAACATTTTGATCGGCTCGGCCACGGGGCTGAGCTTCATGCAGTTCATCACCAACTTAGGCCCGGTGGCGCTGGTGATACTAATTGTGATGGTGCCCATTTTCAAATGGCTATGGGCCGATGAATTGGTGGCGACGGATAAAAAACGCGAAAGCATTATGCGATTTCGCGAAGCAGATTCCATCACCGACATGCGCCTTTTGGTGATGTCGTTGGGGGTTTTGGTCCTGGTCATCGCGGGGTTCATCATCGGCGAGCACTATCACATTCCGCCCGGCACCGTGGCGATGTTCGGGGCGGCGCTATTGTTGCTGATCACTTCGTTCGGCTTGAGCGCGGAAGAGCAATCCGAAAGGCTGCACCATGCGCTGATCGAAGTGGAGTGGGCGGCGCTGCTGTTTTTCATCGGCCTGTTCATCATCGTTGCCGGGGTGGAGCATGCCGGGCTGTTGACTATTCTCGGTGCCAAGATGATGGCGCTCACCGGTGGTGATCCGGCGATGACGGCGATTGCTACCTTATGGCTGTCGGCGATTGTATCGGCGGTGGTCGACAATATACCGTTTGTCGCCACCATGATCCCGTTGGTGGAAAGTATGGAAGCTGGCCTCGGTGGCAAGGATGCATTGGAACCGGTGTGGTGGTCGCTGGCCTTGGGTGCCTGTCTGGGTGGAAATGGATCCCTGGTGGGGGCCGCGGCCAACGTCATGGTGTCGGGTATGAGCGAACGTGCCGGATATCCCATCAGCTTTATGCGGTTCCTCAAATATGGGTTGCCGTTGATGTTGCTGAGTGTCGCCATCGCCAATGTGTATGTCTATTGGCGCTACTTTATGTAAGATTTACAGCATCGGATAATTTTTTATGTTGCCTTGACCGCGTACCTTGACCCGAAAGGAATTGGGGGGGATGCTCCGCTCCAGGGGGATTGAATTTGGAGCATTAAGGCAATGGATTTTCGTCCGGTTAGCCGGTTGACGGGCATTTATGGCGTCGCCATATTGGTTGCGGTGGTTTGGACATCTCTGGTATCGGGTTCCTTGGTGTGGAACATGCACAGTGAAAAACTCCAAACTCTTGCCTTGGCGACCAAGGAAGCCCGATCTCATTTCAATAAGGATAATTCCCTGCGGCTTTGGGCGGCGTCTCATGGTGGCGTTTATGTACCGGCGAGTGAACGCACGCCCCCCAATCCAATGCTGTCACATATCCCTGAACGCGACATCACAACGCCATCGGGCAAAAAACTGACGTTGATGAATCCGGCTTACGTTATGCGTCAGATGATGAACGACTTTTCCAAAAAATATGGCGTTAAAGGTAAGATCACGACCTTTCCAGACAAACTGTTCAATCCCAACAATGCGCCGGATGATTGGGAACTCCAGGCCTTGGTGAACTTTGAGGGTGGCCTGACAGAGGCTCTGGAACTGACAAATATTGACGGCCGTGGGTTTATGCGCCTGATGCGTCCGTTGCATATCGAAAAATCCTGTCTGAAATGCCATGCCCATCAGGGTTACAAAGTCGGCGAGTTGCGCGGCGGTGTCAGTGTGTCTGTGCCGATGGCCGATTATTATGTCCAAGCGCGCAAGTACAATCAGATCACCTCCGCATCGCATGCGCTCATTTGGCTGCTGGGATTTGTTGGTATCGTCGTGGTGGCGCGCAAAAGCCGCGCCGCGACCTTGGATTTGCTGGAAACAAAGGAAGTTGCCATTGCCGCCAGCAATGCGAAAACGGACTTTCTTGCCAACATGAGCCACGAATTACGCACCCCGTTGAATGCCATCATCGGCTTTTCCCAAATGGTTGGGAGCGAGGTTTATGGCTCTGTCGGTGGCGATAAAAACAAGGAATACCTGCGTGATATTCAGTTGTCGGGTGAACACCTGCTGAATGTGATCAATGATATTTTGGATGTGGCGCGCATTGAAACTGGCGAGTTGGATTATGTGGACGGGCGCGTGAATATTCGCGACATCATTGTAACGTGCGTGCGTTTGGAAACGGCGCAGGCGCTGCAGACCGGTTTGACGATTGGCGCGGATCTACCCGATGATCTGCCTTGCGTGATCGCCGATGTTACCAGGATTAAGCAAATCTTGCTCAATTTGGTGTCCAATTCGATCAAGTTCACGCCGCCGGGCGGAAGCATTCAAATTGAGGCCCATGTGAACGCCGAAGGTGATCTTTTGGTCAGCGTGATGGATTCTGGCATCGGCATGAAGGGATCGGATATCCCCAAGGTCCTGGAACCATTTGTGCAGGTGGAAAATATCATGACTCGTTCGCATCGTGGCAGTGGCTTGGGCCTTTCCATGTCACGGCGTTTGAGTGAACTGCATGAAGGTACGTTGGAGATCAAAAGTGAACGTGGCGTCGGCACCACAGTGACGATCATGTTCCCCAAAAAACGCATTGTTTAATGCAAGTGGGGATGTGAGCTTTGTCAGTTGGCTTTGGGAGCCGCAGGTTCTTGCGACGGCGCGGCGGCAGGGCACAACCCGGATTGATGGTGGGTCATCTTCCACACACCGTTATCGCGCCTGAAAATATTGGTGGCGGTGAGCACGTTGTCGCCGATGCGTTCCAAGCAAGTGACCCAACCACTATCTTGGTTGAGCATCGCCGTCGCATCATGAGACATAATGCCTTCGGTCTGGCTGTTGCCCAAGATCATTTGCCAGCTTTCGATGACGTTGTCGCGACCCAGCAAGATTGGTCCGCCGGGGTGAATGCAAGAAACCGCAACGTCGTGCGCCCACAACTCATCCATCGCCTCAATGTCGCCAGTTGCGAAGGCAACGTAGAAGGTGTCGTTGGCGAAAAGTAGGGTGGCTTCTAGCTGATCCATAAAATTTCTAAGCCCTTATCGCCATTTGAATGGGACCTTCGGCGCGGCCGTTGATGAATTGATCGACATGTTCGTTGCCGGAGTTATCGATGTCTTCCACCGGGCCTTGCCAGATGATTTTACCTTCGTAAAGCATCGCGATGCGGTTGGCGATTTTGCGTGCCGAAGCCATGTCGTGGGTGATCGACAACGCCGTCGCGCCAACTTCGCGGGTTACCTTGACGATCAAATCGTTGATCACATCAGCCATGATCGGATCCAAACCGGTGGTTGGTTCATCAAAGAAAATGATTTCCGGATCGGACGCAATCGCGCGTGCCAGGCCGACGCGTTTTTGCATGCCGCCGGATAATTGAGACGGCATCAAATCGGCGACGTCGGCGTTCATGCCGACCATGGCAAGTTTATCGATCGCGATGTAATGGGCTTGCTCACGGGTACAGCGTTTTTCCGCCAGCAGGCCGAAGGTAACATTTTCCCACACCGGCAAGCTGTCGAACAATGCAGCACCCTGAAACAGCATGCCGAATTTTTGATTGACGCGTTCGCGAGCGGATGTGCCCATGCCGATGACGTCTTCGCCATCGACTTTAATGGAGCCTTGATCCGGGGTCAGCAGGCCGAGGATGGATTTGAGCAACACCGATTTTCCGGTGCCCGAACCGCCGATGATAACAACGCTTTCGCCGACCCCGACATCAAGGTCGATACCGTCCAATACCACCTTGTTGCCGAACGCCTTGGCGACGTTGCGAAGTTGAATTTTTGGCTGACTGGTCATGTGTATCGGCCCCCTTACTTCGCAAAAAACATTTCGGTGATGATGTAATCGGAACACAATATCAGAATACTGGCCGAGACCACCGCGTTGGTGGTGGCCCGGCCCACGCCCTGTGCACCGCCCTTGGAGTTGTAGCCGTGATAACAGCCCATCAGGGTGACGATAAAGCCGAACACGGCGGCCTTCACCAGACCTGAATTGATGTCTTCGGCGGTGAGGAAATTCCAGGTGTTTTGCAGGTAGTTGGCGGGGTTGAAGCCGAGCTTGTAAACCGCCACCACATAACCGCCGAACACGCCGATGATGTCAGCCGCCAATACCAGCAGAGGGAACATGGTGATGCCGGCAATCAGGCGCGGCGCGACCAGGTACTTCATCGGGTTGGTGGACAGAGTGGTCAATGCGTCGATCTGTTCGGTGACCCGCATGGTGCCGATTTCGGCGGCCAAACTCGCGCCGATGCGCCCGGCAACCATCAGTCCGGCCAACACCGGCCCCAATTCACGGGTGATCGTCAACACCACCACGTTGGCGATGGCACCTTCAGCGGAAAACCGCGAAAACCCTGTGTAACTTTGCAGTGCTAAAATCATGCCGGTAAACAGCGCGGTCATGCCCACCACGGGCAGCGAGTAATAACCGATGTCGATCATCTGACGGACAATGATGCGCGGATAATAGGGCGCGCGTACGGCGTGGCTAAGGCCCACCATCATGAACGTGATCAGACGTCCGGTGGTGGCCAAAAAATTCAGAAATACGCGCCCGATGGCCTGTACAGGGTTCATGAACTATTTCACTCTCCGCCAACATAAATGCGATGATAGCGCGCACCTAAGCTGGTCAAAATCTCATAACCGATCGTGCCTGCGCGTTCGGCCACATCGTCGACCGGGTTGTTGGGTCCGATCAAATCGGCCAACATGCCCGGACGGCTTAATTCTTCAGGTACACCGGACACATCCAAAGTGATGAGATCCATGGATACCCGGCCCACGACCGGGGCCTTGTATTGACCGATATAGGCCATCCCCGAATTGGACAAGGTGCGATGGTACCCGTCCGCGTAACCCAAGGAAACCGTTGCTATTCGCTGCGGCTCCTGGGCACAATATGTGGCACCGTAGCCCACGGTTTGGGGGGTGTCAATTGTCCGCACCTGAAGGATTTTTCCTTGCAAACGAACCACTTGAGCCATGGGGTTGGGCTTGTCCGGGGTTGGGTTGACACCATACAACGCCGCCCCCGCTCGGTTCACATCGAAGTGAAACTCAGATCCTAAATGGATGCCCGATGAATTGGCCAGCGAAGCTCGGGCCCGGGGCAGGTGGTCCAAGGCGCGTTTGAAGGCGGTGAGTTGTGCGCTGTTTACGGGATCTGCGACATCTTCTGCGGCGACCAAATGGCTGAGGATCAGATCGATTTTGAGGTGTCCTAATAGAGCCGGAGTGTCGATCAGCGTTTGCAGTTCATCGTCGGGCAGGCCCAGACGCGCCATGCCGGTGTCGATGTGAAGGTCACAGGCCAAAGCCTCGCCCATGGTGGTGTAATACTCACTCCAAGCCTTGATATCGGCCAAAGAATTGAGCACCGGGGTGAGGGCATTTTCGCTAAAGTCGCGCTCAGTCCCAGCCACAAAACCATTGAAGATGTGGATCGCCGGGCCTGATCCCAATGCTTCACGTAGCTTGACGCCTTCGTCGATGGCGGCGACACAAAAGGTCGTGCAACCGGCATTTTGTAATGCCTTGGCGGCACGCACCATGTCCAGGCCATAGGCCCCGGCCTTGACCACTGCGGCGGTGGTGGAATTGGGTGCCAGCGCCGCACAGGTGCGCCAATTGGCTTGCAGGGCGTCGAGATCGATGGTGAGCAAGGCGCCTGCACGCAGCGCTTCTGGTGTGTTGGTGGTGATTTCAGCTCGGTGGCTCAACCTCTCGGGCCTTCGTAGGCGGGATGATGCGGATCGAGATCGGCAAAGCGGGTGAACTCGCCTTGGAACGACAGGCGAATATCGCCGATCGGGCCGTGACGCTGTTTGCCGATGATCACGTCGCCGATGTTTTTGACCTTCTCGAGCTTTTCTTCCCACTCGGCAATTTTATCGAGGTTGTCCGGATCGGGACGTTTGCGCTCGTGATAATATTCAGGGCGGTAGATGAACATCACCACGTCGGCATCTTGCTCGATCGAACCTGATTCACGCAGATCCGAAAGCTGCGGGCGTGGTGGGTCACGACTTTCGACGGCACGTGACAGCTGTGATAAGGCGATCACCGGAATGTTCAATTCTTCGGCCAAGGTTTTGAGGCCACGGGTGATTTCCGACACTTCGTTGACGCGGCCGTCGTTTGATCCCGGCGGCGACGAAATCAGCTGCAAATAATCGACCACGATGAGCCCTAAATTGTGCTGACGTTTAAGTCGTCGTGAACGGGTGCGCAGTGCCGAAACCGTCAGCGCCGGGGTGTCGTCAATGAACAACGGAATGCGGTGAAGTTCTTGAGAAGCCACCACAAGGCGCGTGAACTCATCATTGGTCAATTCGCCTTTGCGCATTTTGGAAGATGAAATTTCCACCTGCTCGGACAAAATACGTGCGGCCAACTGTTCGGATGACATTTCCAGCGAGAAGAAGCCCACCACCGCGCCTTCTTCGCCACCCGACTTGTGGTACGAGTAGGCGGCGTTGTAAGCAATGTTGGTGACCAGCGCGGTTTTGCCCATGGAGGGCCGACCGGCGAGAATCAAAAGATCCGAGTTGTGCAAACCGCCGAGCATTTGATCCAGATCGGTCAACCCTGTGGTGACACCAGCTAGGGCACCGTCACGTTTGTGGGCGGCTTCGGCGACATGAATGGCTTCTACGATGGCGGTGCGAAAATCTTGAAAACCACCTTCGATATCACCTTGGGTGGCGAGGTCATAAAGCTGTTGTTCGGATTTTTCGATCTGATTGGTTGCGGTTTGCAGGGTGCCTTCATCAAAGGCGGAATTGACCATTTCGGTGCCCAGGTGAATCAGTTCGCGCTTCATGTGCAAATCGTAAATAATACGACCGTATTCACCGGCGTTGATGATGGTCACCGCGCTGGCCGCCAATTCGGCCAGATACACGGTGCCGCCCATGGCGACCAGTTCATCGTTGCCTGCGAAAAAACCCGACAAGGTCACCGGATCGGCGATCTGTCCATTTTCCATCAGTTTTTGTGCGGCGTCCCATATTTTGCCATGTTCGGGAACGGCAAAATGTTCGGCGCGCAAAAATTCCGATACCCGCTCATAGGCACGATTGTTGGTGAAGATCGCCCCCAGCAACGCTTTTTCCGCCTCTAAATTATGCGGTAGCGTGCGGTAGGTCGGCGCGTCAACCAGCGTAGCCGTAGCCGTAGCCGTGGTCGCAGTAGGCGCAGGAGATTGTGGTGTGCCCTGGGTGTCACCAGCAATCGCCATATCGATGTCTTCACCGGGTGCAAGTGGCTCGAACCCCGCCATTTCGTCGGAGTGGGGAGCGTGCTCCGGCCCATGTTCGGGTATCGGATTGATGTTGTCTGTCGTCATGGCGAGATCATATCGATGTGGCCTGAATTTGGAACAAAAGCCTGTGTGAATTAATGTGGAAAGCGGGGACATCGTTCACAAATATTGTTCTGAACAGGTGTAATATGTCTTGCTTTGTATATTTTAACAAAATCTAGTGCCTGTGCCTAAATGCGGTGTTGTTTGGATTTCAGGGGCTTGATTTGGTGTTTGGTCGTAGCAAGACGGCGCGCCCCATCGGGACGCGCCGTCTTGATCGATTGAGAAAGTAGAGCTGATTATTCAGCTGTTTCTTCTTCAGCGGCTGCGACTTCACCGGCTTCGGCGAGTTCTTCAGCTTCGGCGTCAGCGGCACCAGCTTCGAACACGGCTTCGAGTTCGGCGGCTGCTTCGGCTGCTTCTTCTTCGTCATCACCGGTCACGGCACGGCCGGTATTGGCCTGGATGGTGGCTACGTCTTCGGAGCGTGCAACGTTGACGGTCACTGTCGTGGCGACTTCCGGGTGCAGGTTGACGGTGACGTCGAACAGACCCAAGGTCTTGATCGGGTGAGCGAGGTTCACCTGGCTGCGGTTCGCGGTGAAACCGGCTTTGGTGACTTCAGCGGCGATGTCGCGTGCGGCAACCGAACCATACAGTTGACCGGCTTCGCCAGCTTGACGGATCAAGGTGATGATCAGGCCTTCCATCTTGTCGGCAACGGTTTGAGCTTCATCACGCTGTTGGAGGTTTTCGGTTTCCAACTGGGCGCGCTGCGTTTCGAAGCGCTTTTTGTTGGCTTCGGTGGCGCGCAAAGCTTTTTCGCGTGGCAGCAGGTAGTTACGTGCAAAACCGGGTTTGACGTTAACGACGTCGCCCATCTGGCCGAGCTTTTCGATGCGTTCTAAAAGGATGACTTCCATTTTATTCCTCCGGCTCCCTCTGGGAGCGGTCAATACGTTTACGTGTTTAAGTGGATTTTTTCATGCGGCTTTTCAAGCCAACCCACTGTTCTAAAATTCCAAGTCCGGCGATCACCAGGACAAACCATCCCGAAAATAAAATCACCAGATAGATCATGCCGAGCATCGCACCGCGAAACGGTGTTAATGACGCCAGCTTATGCACCACAGCCAGACCTAAGAGAAAGAACGGCACGGCCAGCACGATGACGGTGTTTTGGCCGATGTATTCCAATTCCCCCGATGTGATCAGCGCCAACAGCGCAGACCCCACCAAGGCCCAACTGAGCCAGTCGGGAAGCACAAGCTCCCTCAACCGCGGGCTGGGGCGAAGATTTCGCCCGCCCTTGGCCACCAAACTTTGGGCGATGACCATATTCACCAACACCCCAAATGCCCACATGCCAGCCGCCATTCCGGCGAAATATGGCACCAAGGACAACACCGCTTGCTGCAGGACTTCTTCACCCTGCGGACCAGCAAAGGCATTGGCCATAGCGGTCAACGCCAGGGTCACGTTTTCTTCCAACCCGCCACCGGTCAACAAGGACGCGGTGACGATCAAGGCCGCGCCCATCGCCGTGATCACGGCGACGATGTAACCCGCAGGAAACCAACCCAAATCACCGGTCGGTGAACTGGGGTCGTGGGCCTTATCGGGGGCCTCGACTTTTTGTCCTGCCGGGATCGATCGGATCACCCCATAGGGGCCGGTCAACATCAGGCGAACAATCAGCCATGCGGGTGTGGCGTACAGCACCCCAAACACCAAACCCGACATGGGATTGGCCAACGCCACCACCGCAACGGCGGTTGCCGCTGCGATCGATGACGTGCGGGTCCCCAGTGCCAATCCCACCAACAAAAGCGGGATTGCATGCACCAAGGAAAGATAAAAAACAGCCATGCTGGCGCCTGACATAGATGCCAAGGCCAACATGCCGCTTAAAATCCCGGCCGTAATAGCAAGAAGTGTGTGATTCATGCCGGTGTGCCGGGACACAGCAAGCCGTGTCCCATGCGACGCTCCACTGTCTTACTTAATAACGTAAGGCAAAAAGCCGAGGTAACGGGCGCGTTTGATCGCCTGAGACAGCTCACGTTGTTTCTTCGCAGAAACGGCGGTGATCCGGCTGGGGACGATTTTGCCGCGTTCGGAAACGTAACGGCTCAAAAGTTTGGTATCGCGATAATCGATGGTCGGCGCATTCGCACCCTTAAAAGGGCAAGACTTGCGACCGCGAAAGAAAGGACGACGAGCCATTATGCTTCTCCCTTGGAATCAGATGCCAGGGCTGCAGCAGGCGTCGCAGCAGGTGCTGCAGCGGCTGCGGGGGCGTCATCACGTTTGGGACGGTCATCACGACGCGGACGGTCGTCACGACGCGGACGGTCATCACGACGCGGGCGTTCGTCACGGCTGGCTTTAGCGGCGAGGATCGCGCTGGGCTCGGGATCGATAGCATCGATGCGCAGGCTCAAGCTACGCAGCACGTCTTCGTGCAA
>JAESUA010000315.1 GCA_016763255.1 Magnetovibrio sp.
CCCGGTTGGCGTTTGGCCTGGGTCGCACGGTTGAACTCACTGGCGTTATAATCAAAGCCCCCCGACATCGCCAGAACCCGCCCGGTGTGCGGATCCAGGGCCACAATCGCGCCTTGAATTTCGGGGATCTGACGCAGTCCGTAGGTGCCCTGCGGGTATTCAATGGTTTGTTGTTTTTTGCCTTTGCCGGTGGTGTAGCTAAAGGTGCGCTGCACCGCAACCACATCGCCCACGGCCAAAACATCGCCAGGCCGGTGCACCACCTTGCCAAGGTATTCCCCCTTGATCCACTTGCGCGCCCATTTCATTTCGCGCACCGGGATGGTCCCCGAAACCGCGGGAGAATTGCCCGTGCCTTGGACGAAAACATCGGCTTGTTGCTGATCCATCTTGATGACCACCGCCATCTGCCATTCGCCCAAGCCCTTGGGTGGCTTGAGGTCTTCAAGATTTTTCAGCGGCACGCTAGCCACTTCGATACGGGCTATCGGGCCGCGCCAACCATGGCGGCGATCATAAGCAATGAGGCCGTCGCGCAGGGTGCGTTCGGCAATCTCTTGTAAGCGCGGATCCAAGGTGGTGTGAACACTGAGGCCGCCGGTATAAAGGCCGTCTTTGCCGTATTGGTCGTACAGCGCGCGGCGCACTTCTTCGGCAAAATAATCGGCGGTGACAAAATCGGTGCGATCACGGTTTTCCACCACCAAATCTTCGGCCTTGGCCATGCGCGCCTCAGCAGGGGTGATGTAGCCGTCTTCGGTCATGCGCCCGATCACCCAGTTGCGCCGCCCCACCGCAGCGGCCTTTTTGCGCACCGGGTGATAGTTATTGGGTGCTTTGAGCAACGCGGCCAGATACGCGGTTTCGGCGATGCTCAACTCATCCAATGATTTGTTGAAATAATTCAACGCCGCCGCCGCGACCCCATAACCATTGCCCAGAAACACTTCGTTAAGATAAAGCTCCAAGATACGGTCTTTGGAAAAGGCCCGTTCGATGCGAAACGCCAGGATCGCTTCTTTGATTTTGCGCGCATAGGAAACTTCGTTGGTGAGCAAGAAGTTCTTGGCCACCTGCTGGGTGATAGTTGAAGCCCCCACCGGACGACGGCCGGAGCCATAATTTTTGATGTTGGTCAGCACCGCGCGCAATAGCCCCAAGGGATCAATCCCCGGATGGCTATAAAAATGTTTATCTTCTGCCGCCAGAACGGCGTGTAAAACGCGGCGTGGAATCGCGCGAATGGGTACGAATACGCGTTTTTCGGTGGCATATTCGGCCAACAAGCGGCCATCGCTAGCATGCACACGGGTCATCACCGGCGGTTCATAGTGCGCCAACTGTTGATAATCAGGCAGGCCCTTGCCGTATTGCCAAAACACGTAAAGCCCCGCCCCCGCGGCGGCAAAACCACCAAACAAGGCAAGGCCAAACAGAACCATCAGGACTTTGAAAAAACGCTTCATCTACTCAAAAGCCTGTGCCGTTCCGGGAAATATCTCAATACACGCCAAACATGGCCCCCATATGACTACTCGATGGTGTGGGGGGCAAGTCGAAAACGTTGAGCGCGCGGAATAAGGTTAACGAATGCGCGCTTCTTCGGTGCCGCTAAAATGACGATCGATGCCTTTAACCATGGCCTTAGCCATAGTCCGGCGGTATTTTTTGCTCAGCAAATTGCGCTCATCCTGGCGGTTGGACAAGAACCCCATCTCCAACAACACAGAGGGCATGTCCGGGGCTTTGAGCACCGCAAACCCGGCAAAGCGATGGGAATTGCGCAGCAATTTGACCTCACGCTTGAGCGCTTTGACCAATTCCTGGGCAAAGCGCGCCGACTGGTTCATGGTTTCGCGCTGGGCCAGATCGAGCAAGATGTTGGTCACATCCTTGCTTTCCGTCGACAAATCGATGCCAGCGATCAAATCTGCTTTGTTTTCTTTGGCCGCCAATTTAGCTGCCTCTTTATCCGAAGCGCGTTCCGACAGGGTGTAAATCGACAACCCCCTGGTTTTACGGTTTTTAACCGAATCGGCGTGAACGGAGATAAACAATTCCGCCCCGGCGCGACGCGCCACCTTCACCCGATCACGCAAGCGTAAAAAAATATCACGATTACGCGTCAGCACCACTTTATAACGCCCGGTGGCCTCCAACGCTTTTTTCAAATCGCGCGCCATCGCCAAGGTGATGTTCTTTTCATACGACTTGCCAATCCCGATGGTGCCCGGATCAACACCGCCATGGCCCGCATCGATGGCGATGATATGCTTACCCGGAACCGAGGGTTTACGCGGTGTAATCAAGGTTTTAGGGGCACGCGGACGAACCGGGGTGACGATGGTCGGCGGTGCATTGGGGATCACCGTGGTCACCAGGGCGTCGAGGCTTTTACGCGCTTTTTCCCGCTGTGCGGCCAAATGTTCAAGAAATTGAGTTTCCGAAGTGGGCGCGAGGTCCATCACAAAACGCCAGCGCTTACCGTCCACCGGTTTGAGCATGAAGCTGCTTTGCACATCCACCGGGCCTTTGACGTCCAATACCATGCGCGACGTCCCCGGGGTAAACAGGCCATAGCGCATGCGGCTAAAAACGCCCTTGTTTTCCGGTAAATTATGGGTGTCTAGATTCCACGCCACTTCGGGGAAATTAATCACCACGCGATAAGGTTCGGGCAACGTGAAAACATCGAATTTCAGCTTGCGATCCAAATCCAGCACAATGCGCGTGCGCTCTCCATGCTGACCGATGCGCACATCCCAAATCTGCGCCACCGCCCCAAGTTTGGGCTTTGCCCCCTGGCTGGCAGCCCCAGCATCCGTGATGGGAAGGCAAAATCCCAACACCAACAATGCCAAGGAGGCGGCCATCGTGCATGGTGAAAAACGAAAATTCATCAGTTTTAGTCGGCATCCATTTTTGTGATCGGCCTATTCATAACCGGTTCAACTTAACTCAAACAAGCTTAACGCTTCCCAAATGCTGAGATTTTTATGATAGTTAGGTAGCATTAATTAAATCATTTAGACGATTGTCTAATCAATTTACTACCGTTATCTTAACCACAACTGGTGTTGATTGGGTATATTCCCCATTATCCACACAGTTAAACAGAGTTTTCCGCAAGCGCGGAAAGCGGAAGGCGGCGAATTCCCCAGTTTTTTGCGCCGCCAAGAGGTTCCGCCACAGGACGCCGGGTCACGTGACCCACAACCGTCCACGGTTCAAGGAATACCCCCGCAAAACCGCTTGTGCATGAATAAAGGTTTCAACCCTATGCTTGCCAGCAGCGCGCAAGCCGCAATGACATTTATCCCGGTCGTCCATGAGATCCATGTGACGGCGGGCTTGTCTGTGTGCGCGCCTGACAGCAAACAAAACAGCGTATTCAACGGCCATCCTGGTTCTGGACATCTGTTCCAAAGCCGGGACGATCTTGGGTACCCTTGGAGTTTCAATTTCAATGACCAAACGCATGCTCATCGATGCGGCCCACCCGGAAGAGATCCGGGTCACGGTCGTAGACGGCAATCAACTTGAAGATTTCGACGTAGAGGTTTCTTCTAGAAGGCAGCTTAAAGGCAACATCTATCTCGCAAAAGTCATCCGTGTGGAGCCATCGCTCCAGGCGGCCTTTGTCGATTATGGTGGAAACCGCCACGGTTTCCTGGCTTTCAGCGAAATCCACCCGGATTATTACCAAATCCCCGTCGCCGATCGGCCCGACGCACATGACGAAGCGCCTATTGAAGCGCAAACAGCTGATGCCGCGGCCGAAGAGACGGCTGTTTTGGATGCCGGACAAGACCACAACGGCGAAGAGAACGAAGAAAGCAACGGCGACGCCTCGAACGGCGAAAATGGCCCGGAAGACGGCCCGGTCGAAACCCTGGGTGGTGACGACAGCGACGAAGTGGAAGAGACCCATAAGCGCCGCTCGCCGCCGATCAAACAGTACAAGATCCAAGAAGTCATCAAGCGCCGTCAGGTTCTGCTGATTCAGGTGGTCAAAGAAGAACGCGGCAACAAGGGTGCGGCGCTGACCACCTACATGTCGCTGGCCGGTCGCTATTGTGTGTTGATGCCCAACACCGCCCGTGGTGGCGGCATTTCGCGCAAGATCACCAATTCAGCCGACCGCAAGGCGCTGAAGGAAATTCTGACCAGCCTCGAAGTCCCCGAAGGCATGGCCGTTATTCTGCGCACCGCAGGCATCGGACGCACCAAGGCCGAGATCAAGCGCGATTTTGAATACCTCATCCGGCTGTGGAACAACGTCCGGGATTTGACCCTAGAATCCACCGCGCCGACGCTGGTTCACGAAGAAGGCGACATCGTGCGCCGTTCGATCCGTGATCTCTATTCGCGTGACATCGACGACATCCAGGTCGAAGGCGATGAAGCTTACCGCGCCGCCAAGGATTTCATGAAGCTTTTGATCCCCAGCCACGCACGCCGGGTCAAACAGTATAAAGACCCAACCGTACCGCTGTTTCGCAGCGCCGGCGTGGAAAGCCAGTTGGACGCGATCCACACCCCGGTGGTGCACCTGCCCTCTGGCGGTTATTTGGTGATCAACCCGACCGAAGCGTTGGTCTCCATCGACGTCAACTCGGGCCGCTCCACCAAAGAACGCAACATCGAAGAAACCGCCGTCAAGACCAACCTGGAAGCGGCAACTGAGGTTGCGCGTCAGCTGCGTCTGCGCGATTTGGCCGGCCTGGTGGTCATCGATTTCATCGATATGGACGTCAACCGCAACAATTCGATGGTCGAACGGCGCATGAAAGACGCGCTCAAACATGACCGGGCGCGCATTCAGGTGGGGCGTATCAGCCCATTTGGCCTGTTGGAAACGTCGCGCCAACGCATGCGTCCCAGCATCATCGAAACCTCGTCTGAGCCCTGCCCGCATTGCGCCGGCACTGGCGTCCGCCGGTCCACCGAAAGCACCGCCCTGGTGGTGCTGCGCGCCATCGACGAAGAGGGCGCAAACCGCCGCGCCGCGGAACTGACCGTGCACGTGCCGACCTCGGTCGCCCTTTATATCCTGAATCATAAGCGTGACGCGCTGATGGAACTGGAAGCCAAGTACGGTATGCAGGTCTTGCTGGCCAATGACGATTCACTGATCCCACCGGATTTGCGCTTGGAACGCACCAAAAACCATGAAGGCGAAACCATTTCCGAAATGGTCGCCAACGTGCGTGCCGATGCCAACGAAGATGCCAGCCGCAAGCGCCGCCGCCGTCGTCGGGGCCGCAAGCGTGAAGATGGCGAAGGCATGGAAATCCAGGCCGCTGAAACTGTTGAAACCGTTGAAACCACCCAAGCCAGCACCGAATCCACCGAAGCTGGTGACACAGCTGACGCTGAAACCGGCGAAGAGGGTGATGAGAACAAAAACAAGCGCCGTCGTCGCTCACGCCGCGGTGGGCGTCGTCGTCGTCGCAACCCGGACAACGCTGTTAAAGCCAACGCAGAAGCAACAGGCGAAGGCAGTGAAAGTACGGCCGAGTCCGGTACGGGCGAAGCGGTCCAAGCCG
>JAESUA010000316.1 GCA_016763255.1 Magnetovibrio sp.
GAGGGTAAACAACGCGGCAGCGTCGAGGTCGCTTTGATTAACGTCTTTTGATCGGATCAGGCGGACGAGGCCTTGGGTAAGGGACATATTGTTTTACTCCATATTTAGGAACAAAAGTGCCACAGAGCCAAGCCTCATAGAAGTAAAATGTTCAGTAGAGGCTCAGTTTGAAAACTAAAGAGAATTGACGGCTCTCGCACGGCTCTCTTATCTCCTATATGCTATGTAGAAAGCATAAGGAGGCATAAATTGATTTGGCTATCTATCATCCTAGCGCTTGCAGTTCCGATCACCTTGATTGTTGGGTACTTTAATCGGAAGGGCACAACAGAAAAGGACACTAAGGGCGTAGGCTGGCAATTCATTCGATACACTGTTTTGTCGATTGCACTGCCGATAGTTGGAATTTTGGCGCTTAACAATGCCCTCTCTGGTGAGGCGGCAACATTAATCGCTGGGGCAATGGGATACGCATTTGGCAAACCTGGAAAGGATGATTGATAGCCGAAAGCCCGTAAGGAGATGAGCGCTCAATCAATGTCATCGGTCCCGCCACTTGCGCCCTCATGGGGTGAGGGGCAAGCGGTGAGTGATGCTTAAGGCGTATACCCCAAATTCGGAGCCAACCAGCGTTCGGCCTCGATCATGCTGACGCCTTTGCGCTTGGCATAATCTTGCACCTGATCTTTGCCGATTTTGCCGATGCCAAAATATGAGGCGTCTGGGCTGGACAGATAAAATCCAGACACCGATGACGCGGGCATCATGGCGAAGCTTTCGGTGAGCTCGATGCCGGTTTGGTTGGTGGCGTCGAGCAGTTTGAACAGGGTGGTTTTTTCGGTGTGATCGGGGCACGCGGGATAGCCCGGTGCCGGACGAATGCCGTCGTAGGCTTCTTTGATCAGATCATCATTTTCCAAATCTTCTTCGGCCGCGTAACCCCAATATTCTTTGCGCACTCTCTGGTGCATCTGTTCGGCAAATGCTTCGGCCAAACGGTCCGCCAGGGCTTTGAGCAAGATGTCTGAGTAGTCATCGTTGGCGGCTTTGAACTCGGCCGACTTTTTCTCGATGCCTTTACCGGTGGTGACCGCGAAACCACCGATATAATCTTTTACATCCGCACCTATGGGGGCGATGAAATCAGCCAAGCAATTGTTGAAGCGACCGTTGGACTTGATCATTTGCTGGCGCAAAAAATGCACCCGCGCCAAAGTCTCACCACGGGTTTCATCGGTGAACAATTCGACGTCATCATGACCGATCGAGGCGGCTGGCCAAAAGCCGATTACGGCGGTGGCGCCGAGCCAATTTTCGGAGATGATTTTGGCCAGCATGTCTTGGGCGTCCGAGAACACCTCGCGTGCGCTGTCGCCCGCTTCGCCTTTTGCGTCGAGGATCGTGGGATAGGTACCCTTGAGTTCCCAGGTGCGGAAAAACGGCGTCCAATCGATGTGCGCGACCAAATCTTCCAGCGGGTAGTTTTCAAACACCTTGGTGCCGGTAAACGCCGGGGTGGCGATTTTGGCTTCGTCCCAATTGATTTTAAGGCGGCGTTCGCGTGCGGCGATCAAGGACAGCTGTTCGCGTTCACGCTGGGAGGCTTCGTGCTTGGCTTTGATGGCGATGTATTCTTCTTTGATTGAAGCTACATAGTCATCGCGCAAGGTGTCCGACAAAAGTTTCGTCACCACACCGACGGCGCGAGACGCATCGTTGACGTGGATCACCACGCCGGAATAAGCCGGGGCGATTTTCACCGCGGTATGCACCTTGGATGTGGTTGCGCCACCGATCAGCAACGGTAGGGTCATGCCGCGGCGTTCCATTTCCTTGGCCACCGTGACCATTTCGTCCAAGCTCGGCGTGATCAAACCGCTTAACCCAATGACGTCGACATTTTCGGCTACGGCGCGATCCAAGATATCGGCGTAGGGCTGCATCACGCCCATGTCGATGACCTCAAAATTGTTGCACTGAAGCACCACGCCGACGATGTTTTTGCCGATGTCATGGACGTCGCCTTTGACCGTCGCCATCAAGATTTTGCCCTTGCCCGATCCGGCGGCTTGGCCGTCTTCGATGAACGGCAACAAATGCGCCACGCCTTGTTTCATGACGCGCGCGGATTTAACCACCTGGGGCAAAAACATCTGGCCGGAGCCAAACAAATCACCAACCACGTTCATGCCATCCATCAAAGGCCCTTCGATGACGTGGATCGGCTTATCAGCTTGAACCCTGGCTTCTTCAACATCGTCGACGATAAATTCGGTGATGCCTTTAACCAGCGCATGTTCGAGACGCTTGTTCACGCCTTGCTCACGCCAAGTCAGATCCGGGCCGCTGGCTTTGGAACCCGAACCACGGGCTTCTTCGGCCACTTCCAACAGCCGTTCGGTGGCGTCGTCCTTGCGGTTCAACACCGCGTCTTCGATGCGGTCGCGCAATTTTTGTGGGATGTCGGAATAAACCGTCAACTGGCCGGCGTTCACAATCCCCATGGTCATGCCGTTATTGATGGCGTGGTACAAAAACACCGAATGCATGGCTTCACGCACCGCGTTGTTGCCACGGAACGAAAACGACATGTTCGACACCCCGCCGGAAATCAGCGCGCCCGGCAGATTGGCTTTGATCCATTTACAGGCATTGATGTAATCGAGCGAATAATTACGGTGCTCATCCAGGCCGGTGGCGATGGGGAAAACGTTGGGATCGAAAATGATGTCTTGGGGCGGGAAACCGATCCCGACCAGAATGTCATAAGATTTTTTACAGATATCGATCATGCGCTCAAAGCTGTCGGCCTGACCATCTTCGTCAAAGGCCATGACGATCACCGCCGCACCATAACGCATAATTTTCTTGGCGTGATCTTTGAAGATACTTTCGCCTTCTTTGAGGCTGATGGAGTTCACCACGCCTTTGCCCTGGACGCACTTAAGGCCCTTTTCGATCACCTCCCATTTGGAGCTGTCGATCATCACCGGCACGCGCGCGATGTCGGGTTCGGCGGCGATTAAATTCAAGAACGTGACCATTTCTTTGTCGGCATCAAGCA
Organism: Magnetovibrio sp.; assembly: GCA_016763255.1. Classification (GTDB taxonomy): domain Bacteria; phylum Pseudomonadota; class Alphaproteobacteria; order Rhodospirillales; family Magnetovibrionaceae; genus Magnetovibrio. Next base: position 3,065 of record JAESUA010000316.1, read on the forward strand.
TCGCGTCATCGACGTTAACATCGACGATCTGCGCGCCATTTTCGACCTGCAGGCGGCCAATTTCGGTGGCGGTTTGATAATCACCTGCGGCAATCAGTTTTTTAAACTTGGCCGAACCGGCGACGTTGCAGCGCTCGCCGATATTCACAAAGCCGGTGACATTATCGATCACCAATGGCTCCAACCCCGAAAGGCGGCACACCATATCACCGCTGGGCAAAATACGTGGGCTGAGGTCGGCAACAGCTGCGGCAATGGCGCGGATGTGCTCGGGCGTGGTGCCACAGCAGCCACCGACGATGTTGAGCAAGCCTTCTTCGGCAAAACTGCGCAGAACTTTGGCCATGTATTGAGGGGTGTCGTCATAAGCGCCGAATTCGTTGGGCAGTCCGGCGTTGGGATAAACCGACACATGGGTGTCGGCAATCGCACCCACCGACTGAATATGGGGGCGCAAATCTTCTGCACCTAGGGCACAGTTGAAACCGATCGAGACCGGATTGGCGTGGGCCAGTGAATTCCAGAACGCTTCCGCCGTTTGACCGGAAAGTGTGCGGCCCGAAGCATCGGTGATGGTGCCGGAAATCATCACCGGCAGCTCGAAGCCTACTTCATCAAATACCGTTTTGACGGCATAGATCGCGGCCTTGGCATTCAAGGTATCGAACACGGTTTCGATGAGGATCAAATCACATCCGCCCTCAATCAAACCCCGGGTGGCTTCTTGATAGGCTTCGCTCAGCTCATCAAAGGTGACGTTGCGCATGCCCGCATCGTTGACATCCGGTGACATCGACGCGGTGCGGTTGGTCGGCCCCAAACCACCGGCGACAAAACGCGGCCGGTCAGGTGTTGAATATTTATCTGCCGCCGCACGCGCCAGCTTGGCCCCTTCGACGTTGAGCTCATAGACCAAGCTTTCCAAACCATAATCGGCCTGTGAAATCGAAGTGGCGTTGAAGGTATTGGTTTCGATGATGTCCGAACCGGCTTCCAAATAGGCTTCGTGAATGCCTTGGATGGCTTCGGGCTGGGTCAGGATCAAAAGATCGTTGTTACCCTTAAGCTCCGAATTGTGCTCCTTGAAACGCTCACCGCGAAAGTCGTCTTCCTCGAACTTATGACGTTGGATCATGGTGCCCATGGCGCCGTCCAAGATCAGGATGCGGTTTTTCAACGCGGCTTCGAGTTCGGCTTTGACGTTTGGATTGTGCAGTTTGAGGGACATCATCATGATCTCTTCATTAATCTCTAAATGACTGGAAACAAAATTACTGGGCGCGAAGTTATTGGGCCCGAACGCCGAGAATGTGGCAAATGGCGTAGGTTAGGTCGGCACGATTGAGCGTATAAAAATGGAAATCTTTGATGCCGTTGGCATACAGCACCCGGCATTGCTCGGCGGCCACGCTGGCCGCAACCAGTTTGCGGGTTTCGGGATCATCATCCAAACCTTCAAACAAATCGGCCATCCATTCGGGCACCGACGTTCCCGTCTGAGCCGAAAATTCCTGTACCCGTTTAAAGTTGGTCACCGGCAAGATCCCCGGCACGATCGGCACGTTGATGTCTTGCTGGCGGGCTCTTTCAACAAATTCCAAGAACACCTCGGAATCAAAAAATGACTGGGTGATGGCGCGGGTCGCACCGGCGTCGATTTTGCGTTTTAGATTGTCCATGTCATCTTGGGCGCTCTTGGCCTGAGGATGGACTTCCGGATACGCCGCCACAGAAATTTCAAAATCGGCGATGGCTTTAAGGCCCTTCACCAAATCTGCCCCGTAGGCATAGCCGCCCGGATGGGCCATATAATCGGTTTCGATGCCATCCACCGGATCGCCGCGCAGCGCCACAATGTGCTTGATGCCGTCTTGCCAGTACTGGCGCGCGATGGCGTCGATTTCATCACGGGTGGCACCAACGCAGGTGAGGTGTGCGGCGGGTTCCAAATCGGTTTCGCGGCGAATGCGGGTCACCGTGGCGTGGGTGCGTTCACGGGTTGATCCACCGGCACCATAGGTCACCGACACATATTTGGGCCCCAACGGCTGCAAGCGTTCAATGCATTCCCACAGTTTGGCTTCCATCTTGTCCGATTTAGGCGGGAAAAATTCAA
>JAESUA010000317.1 GCA_016763255.1 Magnetovibrio sp.
CAGAACGCGCTGGCATGCCGCTGGGTGCACTGGGGTACCCCAAGATCACCCCACCCAAGCCCAAAACCGGAGACATGGTGGAAACACCCCTGGTGTTGGCCGTGATCCGTCAGGAAAGCGCATTTTACAGCTCGGCCAAAAGCCACGCCGGGGCACGCGGTTTGATGCAGGTCATGCCCGCCACCGCCAAGCGCGTGGCCAAGGCCAACCGCCTGCCCTATTCACGCGACAAACTGTTAAATGACCCCGACTACAATCTGATCATCGGCCAAGTTTATTTGGCCAGCATGATCAAAAGGTTCGATGGGTCTTATCCCATGGCGCTGGCGGCCTATAACGCTGGGCCGCATCGGGTGCGGCGCTGGGTGAAGACCTTTGGCGATCCTCGCGACGATCAAACCGACCTCATCGATTGGGTGGAAATGATCCCCTACACCGAAACCCGTATTATGTTCAGCGGGTGCTGGAAAACCTCAACGTTTACCGAGCCCATACCGGTGCTGAACGGGTTGCTCAAGCCGCAGCCCTTAAAGCCAAACCATAAAAAAACGGCGGCACTAATGCCGCCGTTCGTCATTCAGTTTGAAAAGCCAATCAGCTGCCGGAAGCCGTTTTGGGCTGAACCGGGGACTGAGCCGGGGCCGTTTTGGCGGCCACGGTGGCCTTGTCTTGTGCCTTGGGTGCGGCTTGCGCACCGGTTTTAACCACCAAGTTCACGCGATCATCAGAGAGCTTTACAGCTTCTTCAAAAGGCTTCAGACCCGATTCCTTGAGCTGTTTTTCGCTCATATGCGTGAGATGGCCTTCCAAGAAAGCGCCCTCTTGGATCGACAGGTTTTCGTGCAAGATGTCGCCAACCACATGCGCGGATTTTGCCAAATTGACGTAGGTGGCCCTGATCTGGCCATTGATATGACCATGCACCCGCACCGTTTCAGCGCGAATTTCGCCTTTGATGGAGGCGGTTTCGCCAACCAACAAAACCTTAGAGCGGATATCACCGGTGACTTCACCGTCAACTTGAATTTCACCCGCACTGGACAGATCGCCAACGATCTTCAAATCCGCACTGATGATGGAAGGAACGGCGCGCGGCTGGTTGTTTTGCGCTTGTTTGTCTTTTTTATTCTTTGAAAACATAACGACCTGCCTTGATGAATTTCATGGGATCCAGTCCTTTGTCGCGGAACAAGATTTCGTAGTGAAGATGCTTGCCCGTGCTGCGACCGGTGCTGCCAATAACCCCGATCTTATCGCCAAAGCTAACCGCTTGTCCCTTTTTAACGACAATTTTGCTGAGGTGGCCGTAACGGGTTCGAATGCCTGCCCCATGATCAATTTCGATCATCTTGCCAAAACTGCCTTTCCAGCCCGCAAATATCACCTTGCCCGGCGCAGTCACATAAATTTTGGCGCGCGGAGAAGATCCGAAGTCCAGGCCATAGTGCTGGGACCATTTGCGGTTCATCGGATCACGGCGCTTGCCGAACTTCGAGGTCACGTAATAGCCGTGCAATGGCGGCGCGAACGGCATCTTTTTGATCACCGTCTGCAAACTGTCGGAATAGGCCAGACGGTTTTCAAGATTTTGCAGCTTGGCCTTGAGCCGTCCGGCGGGACGCCCATCGCCTTGTAATTCAATAAAGGGACCGCCCTGTCCGGCAATCAGTTCGTCATCCCCAGCCATCAAGTCGTCGACATCCAGGCCCGCGGTGTCGATCAGAAGCTCCATGTTGGCGACGATGAACTCGGTCTGATCGGTGAGGCGTTCAACCGTCAAATTTTCCTGTTCCTCCAAATTGACCAACTTGTTTTCAGCACCTTGATGTCGCGGCGCATCTGAGTGCTTTCCATCAAAGCGGTGTTGCGCTCGGTCAACGCATCCTGCAAATCGGTCTCAATCGTCGCCATATCGTCTTTAAGCGAAAAATTGCGTTTCGCTAAGAACTGCATTTGCTTCTCGGCATCACCCAAACGTTTGTACATGACAACCCGCGCAGTTTCGGTTTCCGCCCGTTCCTTGCGCGCCGTTTTCAATGAACCCACATCAATTTTCAGTTTGGAATTTTTGTTGGCCAACGCCAGCATCATGGCTTGATTTTGTTCCAGGTTGCGCACCACACCGGAGAAGCGTTTTTGGTAATCGGCAACATCGCTCAACAAAGAACGGTAAGCAACGCGCACATTGGCGATCTGCGCATCCTTGGCAACCAACTCCATTTCGTGGAGCATCATATTGGCGGAGGTCAAGGCAACCCAGCCGCCAGCCACCAACAAAACACTGGTGACCACCCCTTGCAAACGCGGGGTCAGGTCCAGGCACCGCACCTTACCGTTTGAACGAAATACAATCTGTCGAAAAGGAAACAGCATGCCCAAGCGCACGTCCGCCCAAATGCGAACGGCTGCGATAAGCGACATTTTCCCACCGTTGGGGGCCCCCTGCCGCATGCCATGCCGCATGTCGTGCCGCTTGTCAGACATATAAATTCGTTCCCCTTAAGCGCTTTGAATGCAGCATTGCCACCACATCATAGACAAACCGGTACATAACCAGCTGAAACATAAACTAAATTTGGGATAAAACCCCCCACATCCACCATACAAAACTGAAGCCGGTCCAGATAGGCGCCCCTGATGACCATCCTTCGTTCGTATAGTGGTAAAAAACTATCCGCAAGGGCCTCTTGAGGCAAGGTAATTCGCTCATATTTAATGAATTATTCACCTTGCCAGAACGGCTTAGTCATATAAATTAATGTTTACAATTCAGCCCTTTGCCACCCATTTTGGGCGACCAACAGCGCAACCGGGGCATGTGATTTGGCGCATTTTTTTTTGTCGTCTTCACCGTGACACGTTAAACTGCCCACCTGTTCACCATAACATACAAAGAAAACACACAGCTGATCATGTCCAAAATCACCACCAAACCTCCTCGCCCCAGCCTCGCCAGTCCGGGGGTCTTGCTCGCGACTTGGTTTGGTGCGGGGTATTTGCCCAAAGCCCCCGGCACCTGGGGATCATTGGCTGCACTGCCGTTCGCATGGGTGTTGGTGGATAATATCGGCTATACAGCCTTGGCCGCAGCCACTGTGGTGGTTTTCGTCTTGGGGTTGTGGGCCTCTAAGGTTTATATGGACAAAACCGGGGCGCACGACCCAGGCGCGATCGTCATTGATGAGGTCGTCGGCCAATGGATCGTATTGCTTGCCGCACCCCTGGACCTGGTGCCTTACCTGATTGGATTCGTTTTGTTTCGCTTTTTTGATGTGCTGAAACCATGGCCCATATCCTGGGCCGACAAGCACATCGGCGGGGCTTGGGGGGTGATGGTCGATGATGTGCTGGCCGGAATTGCCGGGTTGGCGTTTTTGTACGTTCTCTACCAAATTGGCGCACCTTATCTGCCGCGTTGGGGAGGATAAGCCCATGTTCCCAGAAATTCTCACCATCATGGTCGAAGATTTTTTGGAAGAATGCCGACAAAACGGTCTAAAACTGGCGTTGGCAGAATCGTGCACCGGGGGCTTGGTGGCGGGTTGCATTACGGCGGTGGCCGGTTCCAGCGCGGTGTTCGAGCGTGGCTTCGTCACCTACACCAATCAAGCCAAAACCGAGATGTTGGGCGTGCCCCAAAACGTGCTGGATCAAGTCGGCGCGGTCAGCCAAGAGGTCGCCATCGCGATGGCCGAAGGCGCGCTGCAAAATTCAAAAGCCAACCTCAGCCTGTCGATCACCGGCATCGCCGGCCCCGGCGGCGGCGGCCCCGGCAGCGGCGACGACGTAAAGCCGGTCGGCCTGGTGCACATGGCGTGTGCGCGCGATGGGTTTGAGACCCAGCATCAACGCCATATTCTTAAGGGTGATCGCGAACGCGTGCGCCTTCAGGCAGTCGAAAGCGGCTTAAAGTTACTTCTCAATTGCTGCGCGGTAAGTGATTGATATAAATTAATATATATCTTTGGCACGTGAGACAAAAGCCTGCATCATTTTGTGGGCGGCTTGGGTGAAGACCTTGCCCATGACCTTTTCCAAAAGCATTGAGCTGAACTCAAAATCAATGCGGAAATCGACCGTGCAGCCGTCCCCATGGGGGTGGAAAGTCCAGTCGGTTTCGAGGTACTTGAACGGCCCGCCGGCATCTTGGATGTGCATGTGATGGCCGCCGTCATCCATATCGTTCCAGGTGATGTGCGACGAATAGCGTTCGCGCAGCATCTTAAAACCCACCGCCATGTCGGCAAACATCTCCGTCTCGCCCCTTTTGCGCACGCGCAACGCCACGCACCACGGCAAAAAATCCGGATACTGTTCGACATCCAGCACCAGATCAAACATCTGCCTGGGGGTGAAGGTTAAGTTTTGAGTCTCAGAATATGACGGCATGGGTCTTCTTTTATGCGTCACTCTTAATCTTGGCAAGCAATGCGTTACGTGCTGCCTTCAAAGCCGCAAAATCCTTGTCGGCGTGATAGCTCGACCGGGTCATTGGCGTTGAGGCCACATGCAAGAAGCCCTTGGACAGGCCGATGCGCTTATATTCGTCGAATTCTTCAGGGGTGACAAAACGATCGATGGCGGCATGCTTGGGGGTCGGCTGCAAATATTGGCCGATGGTCAAAAAGTCGATATTGGCCTCACGCGTGTCATCCATCACCTGCAAGACCTGCTCGCGGGTTTCGCCCAAACCGACCATCAAGCCAGATTTGGTAAACATCCCAGGATCAATTTCCTTGGCACGATCCAACAGGCGCAGGGAATTGTAATAGCGGGCCCCCGGGCGGATGTGTGGATACAGCCCCGGCACGGTTTCCATGTTGTGGTTGAAGACATCCGGGCGAGCATTGATAACGATTTCCAGGGCCCCATCTTTGTTGCGAAAATCTGGCGTCAGCACCTCGACCGTGGTGTCGGGTGACAACTCATGGACCTTCTCAATCGACAAGGCGAACTGGCGTGCACCGCCATCGGCAAGATCATCACGATCCACCGAAGTGATCACCATGTGGCGCAGCCCCAATTCGCGCGCCACGATGCCGGTATTTTCCGGCTCCATCACATCAAGCGCGTTGGGCTTGCCGGTGGTGACGTTGCAAAAAGCGCAGGCGCGGGTGCAGATTTCGCCCAAGATCATCACCGTGGCGTGCTTGGCCGACCAGCATTCGCCGATGTTCGGGCAGGCCGCCTCTTCACACACGGTGTGGAGGTTTTTTTCCTTCATCAAGCGGCGGGTTTCGCCGTATTCCTTGGACGTCGGA
>JAESUA010000318.1 GCA_016763255.1 Magnetovibrio sp.
CAAGTTGGTCATGTAGAAGGTGACTTCATCGCCTTCGTTGACTTCAACGATTTCAGGCGTGATGTGCGAACGGATGGGGGTGCCGTACACGGTAACCTTGTCGCCATCGCGCTCGACCCGTTCTTTACCGGGGCGGGTGCGGAATTTATGGCGTTTGTCGGTACGGGTGTTCCAGCCGCTTTTGTAGCGAATAACCGGCTTCAGTTTGTCGGCTGCAATCGCCACCGCGTAATGCGGCTCGCCCAAAGGCACAGGCATATCATACAGCAGTTCCATCTTGTCGCCGGAGATGTCGATCAACTGGTGGTTCTGCGGGTGCAGAGGGCCAACCGGGTTGAAACGATCAATCGCCAACTTATTCAAGGAAACCAGGTATTTACCTTTCGGATTAACCGAGTCGCCTTCCATCGTCATCAAGTGACCGATGTTGTAGTGGATGGAAATTTTATCGAGCACTTTGCCTTCACAATAATCCCATTTGGTCACCTGGCTATCGACGTAGATCGAGGTGTAGACCACGCATTTTTTGGAATCAAACTGTGTGTGAAGCGGGCCCAAGCCAACTTGAACCTGGGTGTGCAGAGATTTTTTCAAATCGAGGATGGGGATGCCGTAGGGATCAACGCCTGCGAAATCCTTGTTCTTGATCAGAGCCATCATCTTTTCGAAGCTGAACACATAAGTGTGGCTGTCCAGCTTACCGGCGACAATCATGTACTTGCCATCGGGGCTGACGTCCATGCCGTGGGGGCTTTTGGGTTCCGGAACCAGGAACAAAATGCCTTCCTTAATGGCGGTTTCCATCATGATCACGGGATGATCGTTGATCATCGTCACTTTACCGGCTTTGGCCACTTCAGCGGCTTTTTTCCAGTTAATCATATGGAAGAAATCGGTGTCTTTTTGCGAACAACCGGCTTCAAACGGAGGACGACCTTTTTCGATACCACCGACATAACGTTCGGAACAGAACGAGTTGGTGAACGACCAGCCATCAGACGGGCCTTTGCCGAAATCGGAAAGATCTTGGCTGTAAGGCGGCAGTTCCATGGAGAACGACTTAGAAACGTCGATACGGCCCGCTTCGCGGTCGAATTTCCAGTAGGTGACAGCGCCACGATACTTATCGTTAAACTGATCAAGCGGCTCATAACCACCACCCAACGGGGCGGGGTACTGTGCAGCTTCAATAATATAATCCGTATTCGGGGTTACAAATGCACCACCGTGTTCGGATTGCATGATCGGGTTAACAACAATCTGCTTGGTTTCAAAATCATGCAGATCGATGACCGCCATACGCGGGTTGTTCTTATCGTTGATGAATAAGAATTTACCATCATATTCGCCATTGGTTTCCGAAATGGCCGGATGGTGAGTATCGCCAAACAAAATGTCTTTGCCGTCGATTTTGCCCTGAGCAAGCACAGCTTTCGATTCATTATCGAAGCCATAACCTTGCCATGGTTCGGGCGTATACACAGCGATGTATTTCAAAATACGCATGGACGGAATGCCATAAACGATCACGTGACCGCTCTGTCCACCAGACGCAAACGCGATGAATTCGTCACGTTTGCCGGTCGGCACATAGGTTTTGGCCGCTGCCAAAACATCTTTTTCGGTCAGCCCACGCCGTTTCATAACGGTGTCTAGACTTTCAGCAGACCAAGATGCAGAAGCGGTGACCAGGCCGAAACTGAGCGCACTAAGCGCCCATAAGGCCCGTTTACCAAAGTGTTGCATAGGGTTTCTCCTCCCTCGGGCAGGATAGAACTAAAATAAGCCACAGTTCCCCGAACCACTGCAGCTTTGGACATCTTAAGTAGGACGCGAATGAGTTTATGCTAATGTTTATGCATCAAATTTGACTGTGGTCAATTCACACCGCACATAAAGTAATTTAATCCTTGTGGGAAACGAATGTTCAGTTCATGCTTCCCCAGAATAGAAAACAAAAAACATTAAGGATTTCAGCTAGATGAGTGGTTTTAAGCCCCTATTTTTCCGCCCCAGATCACCCATGAAATGGCTCACGCATGCATCTCTGTTTATGCTGCTATGCGTCATTGGAATACCTCTAAATGCCCAAGAGGCACCCGAGGCACCTTTAATCGGTGGTCGATTCATGATGGAAAACCACAACTCAGAAATCATCACAGACGATGACTATCGCGGCCGTTTTATGCTGATCACGTTCGGTTATACGTATTGCCCCGATATCTGCCCGACCAATTTGGTCAATATGAGTGAGGCCCTGTCCGAATTGGGCGACCGCGCAGATCAGGTTGTGCCCCTTTTCGTCACCGTCGACCCGACGCGCGATACGGCCAAGCGACTGCGCGATTATGTCGATCATTTTGACAAACGCATCATCGGCTTAACCGGACCGCAGCAGATGATCGACAGCATCACCTCACGCTACAAAGTAGTCAGCAACATCCATCGCCCCGAAGGCTGGACCGAAGGCGAGTACACGGTCGACCACACGGCATCGATCTTCTTGATGGACCCCAATGGCGAGTTCCTGGTGAAATTCGCCCACGGCATGGACCCGGTGGACATGGCCAACCGCATTCAAGATTTCATGTGATCCCCAAGACAACAACGCCTCAGCCGTTTGCGGCTAAGGCGTTGTTTAAATTGGCGGGCCATGTGGGGCTTAAACCGACGCTCTCGTGATTGAGATTTTATTTTCAAAGTGGGCATTTCCAGTGCGGCTGGTGTAGCCCGGCGGAGTTTACGTGCCCATCAGTTTTTTCAGCATGCGATCAAAGCGGGCCCCCGCCAAATGCACGTTGTCGAGCACGTTAAGGTCCAATTCGCCTTCCAATTCAACCTCATCATCAAGCCCTGCGTCATCTGCGCCGTAGCCCATGGTCTGAACCGTGCCACGCATGCGATCCGAAAGGAAGGTCGCCAATGCTTTGTAAAAGCGTGCGGCAAAACCGACGTCTTGTTCGAGCTTTTGATTGATCACATCTTGAGACAAGGCCAGCACCACGGACTCTTCTTCGACAATGATCGACGCCGATGGTGGCCGCGAATCAATAAACGACATTTCACCGACAATGTCACCGCTGCCCAAGTCCGCAAGTTTGCCGAGGCCTTTGATCGAAGCCGACATTTTGCCATCAAGAATGATGTACATGAACGACAACGGCTTGCCTTGCTCGATCAAGACATCGCCTTGGGCGGCACGTTTGCGTGATCCGTTTTGCGACAGCCAATCAACGTCGCTGTCGCTCAATTGACCCAAAATATACAGAACCTTTCTCATGACACCCTCCCGGGGGCTGTAGATTAAGCCAGCTGGCGACGTGCCAGTTCGGCGAACAATCCATTTTTTTTCATCAATTCATCGTAATTGCCGCTTTCGGCGATGCGGCCTTGGTCGAATACATAAATACAGTCCGCGTTGATCACCGTACTGAGCCGATGCGCCACCGCGATGCGGGTCACCGACAATGCATCCAGACTATCGGTGACGATTTTCTGAGTATGGTTGTCCAAGGCACTGGTGGCTTCGTCGAACAATAAAATCTTTGGTTTGGCCACCAGGGCTTGGGAGATCAGCAGGCGCTGCATCTGACCACCGGACAGCGATGAACTGCCTTCGGTCAACACCGTGTGCATGCCCATGGGCATGGTACGAATGTCATCTTCCAGGCCGGCCATGCGCGCGGCGGCCCAGGCGTCTTCTTCTAAAGCCCCCGACGCACCGCGGATGTTTTCAAAAATCGATCCCGGCATCAGCTTGCCGTTTTGCAACACCACCCCGATCTGGCGGCGCAGGGCCTGTAAATCCAGCGTGCGTACATCCTTGCCGTCATAATAGACGCCCCCGGCGTTGGGTTTTTCAAACCCCAACAGCAACTTAACGAAGGTTGACTTGCCACACCCCGAGGTGCCGACGATGGCCACCGATTGACCGGCGCGAATGGTCATGGTGATGCCGTTGAGCACCCGCGGCGCATCGTTGGCGTAGCGAAAGGCCAGGTTGTTGATTTCGATTTGCCCCGAAATGGTGCCGGGATGATCCATGCTGTCATCGACTTCGGGCAAGGCTTCCAAGATCGGCTTGGCGCGCTTGTACATGGGCGCAGCCTGAAAACATTTCACCACCGCCATGCTCATCTGATAGCTCGATGCTAAAAAGCTCGAAAACGCCGCGACGA
>JAESUA010000319.1 GCA_016763255.1 Magnetovibrio sp.
CCCGGCCCGAGCCTTGAATATGTAAGAAAAAAGCATCGACCGGATCATCGACCCACAGCACCGAACGCAAGCCAGTAACTGCGCCGTTTTCGATGTGAGAGCGGGACGGATAGGGTTTGAGCTTGCCACCATCAACCCGCCCCCAAATTGTGGTGCCGCCCAATTCATCATCAAATGCGCCCAGGCTGACGCTAACCAAATCGGCGGGACGGGCATACAGCGGGGTCTGAAACTTGCCGCCTTGAACCCACGCACCGTTAAGCTCGGGCTCATAATAACCGGTGAACAAGCCTTGCAGATTGGTGCCATCATCGCCCTTGGCGCTGACTTCATAAGGCACAAACCACACTTCAAAAAAGCGCCGTGCAACCGCATCGTCGCGGGTGTTGAGATCCAACGCCGCCTGACACGAAGATCGCCAATTGGCCACGGTGCCGCCCGGCGCGGCCGCATTGGAGGCCATCAAACGATCCAGCGGACGTTTAAGAATTTTTTGACATGATTTTTGAAACGCCAGCAAAGCATCGGCCTGGCGATCCGCACGCCAACCCGGTAGGGCGGAAAATGTGGTGGTGCGCAAAGATACTTTTGACGGTTTGTCTGCTTGGGGCGCAACCGCTGGGGGCACAACAGGGGCAGGTGTAGGCGCAGAGGGCGTAGATGTAACCTTAAACCCAGGCGCGCAACCGGCGGTCACCGCAGCAACGATGGCCGCCGAAAAAATTGCACGCATAATCATCGGGCGAAAGCCTTAGTCGAGGCTGCCGGTACCGACCAGCGTCCAGTTCGGATCACGCGATTTGGTGGCGCGCGAGAAGGTCCAAAAATCGGTTGCCTCGACCACCTTGGTGGGATCGCCATCAACCACCGAGCCATCGCTGTCCATCAAAGCGCTGATTTGTTCGGACACAAACTTAACCGTGACGTGCGCATCACGACCATCGATATGAGCTTCGACCACCTCGGCCTTGGAAATGCCCACCAGGGTTTCTTGCAAGGTCTGGCCTTCGGCTTCGCGATCGTTGATGGCGTGCTCAAACCCGGCAAACACTTCCGTGCTCAAAAGGTTTTTTAAAGTTTTGGTATCACCTTCGGCATAAGCGTTCAAAATCATTTCAAAGGCCATGCGTGCGCCGCCGACAAACTCATCGGGGCTAAAGCTGTCATCAAATTGACGAATGGCGCGAATGCCTTCGCCCAAGGGACCATCGGGCAACTCTTCTTCCGGCTCGGCCGGGGTGCCGATTTGAGTCTCAGAAGAAGAGGCCGCGTCCGGAGCGCGAGCATTTGGCAACTCAATCACATTACCGTTGTCGTCTTGAGCCTCACCGTGCTCATCACGTTCGCGGTTGAAGCGGTCGCCGTAGCCACCTTCGTGTCCGTCACGGTTGCCCAGCACATTGCGCAACCTCAACACCAAAAAAATGGCGATCAAAGCAAAAAGAACGATGTCGAAAAATTGCATGCCGGTTTCCGTAGGTTCTGACATTCGAGGGAGGCAGACTTGCGTGGTCAAACACTGGACCCCACGTCTGCCCTACACTAAAAAGGCTTATGTCTGTTTACTATACGCGCAAAAAGGCCTTTCGCTAACCGTTAGATAGGCCGATGCCTTCACAAGGGCAAGTCATAAGGGTCATTATGGGATTAGTTTTACTCGTAGCGTTCATCGGTGTGCCGCTGATCGAAATCGCACTTTTCATTCAAGTCGGCGACACCATCGGTTTGTGGCCAACCATTGCGGTGGTGGTTTTGACCGCCGTGGCCGGAACCAGTTTGCTGCGTCACCAAGGTTTGGGCGCGCTGGCTAAGCTGCAAGATAGCCTCAACCGGGGTGAGTTGCCCTTGGATACGGTGTTTGATGGGTTTTGCCTGTTGGCAGCCGGAATGTTGTTGCTGACGCCAGGTTTTTTCACCGATGGAATTGGTTTTTTACTGTTCATACCGCCGTTTCGCACCGTTTTAAAACGTTTGGTCACCGATCGTGTAAAAGTTCAGGCCCACCATCAAGCGGGTAGCAGCCAATTTCACGGACAAAACGGTGGTCCAGCCCCATCCCAGTCCAATAACGCCGATATTATCGATGGCGACTATCAAGATGTCACCGAACGCGGTGATCAACCACGATTGCCAGATGATCTCAAACCACGGCCTTAGCACCGCATACGGTGGGTCCGGGCTTGTTCCATACCCTGATCCGTGTTAGCGAAAGGCACGATTTTTACCAATGGTTTCCGGTCGTTTCGGCAACCCATCACTTCAGGGGATCCTTCATATGAGTGACAATACCGGTAACGGCGACGCAAACGCAGCCGAACAAAAACCACCGCTGGCAATCAACGGCCAATACATCAAAGACTTGTCCTTTGAATCGCCCAATTCCCCGGGTATTTTGGCCGATCTGCAAAAACAACAGCCCGATGTGAGCGTTAATATTGACGTTCAAGCCGCTAAGGTTGACGGGCCCGAAGGCGCCAACATGTACGAGATTATTCTCGATGTGCGCGCCGAGTTGAAACTGGGCGATAAGGTTGGCTTCATCGTCGAGCTGAAATACGCCGGTGTATTCACCCTCAACGTACCCGAAGAACACCTCGGTGCGATGTTGCTGATCGAATGCCCGCGTCTGTTGTTCCCGTTTGCCCGTAATATTTTGTCGGACACCACACGCGATGGCGGGTTCGTTCCGCTGATGCTGCAGCCGATCGATTTTGCCGCCATGTATCAAGCCAACTTGGCCCAACAGGCGAAAAATTTGGAATCAGAAATTTCTGATAAAATCACAGAAAAAAGCCAGGACATAAACTAAGTCACTTTTGGCCTTCTAAGTTTTAAAGCGCCTTCCCGAATGTTCAGGGAGGCGCTTTTTGCTTTTATGATCTCCAAATGGGGTCCGACAATTGATCGATAAAGGCGGCGTGAGCGCTTAACTCATCATCTGAGGGGGCAAAGCTACGGGCCTTGTGCTGTTGCCGCTTTTCGACCTTGATTTGTGCATCGACCGAAATGGCTTCTTCTTCAACGCCCAAGCCCAGGCCGGTTTGGCGGCCACCCATCAATTCCAAATAAACTTCGGCCAGCAATTCGGCATCCAACAAAGCGCCATGCAAGGTGCGGTTTGAATTGTCGATGCTGAAGCGCCGACATAAAGCATCGAGGCTGGCTTGGGCACCGGGAAATTTTTTGCGCGCCATTTTGACGGTGTCGATGGCACGTGTCATCGCCAAGATCGGTTTGGAGAGTTTATCCAGTTCCCAATTCAAAAACCCCATATCAAAGGCGGCATTATGAATAATCAGCGGTGAATCACCGATAAAATCGATAAAATCATCGACCACTTTGGCAAACAGCGGCTTATCTTTGAGAAACTCTTTGGACAGGCCATGAACCTTAAAGGCCTCTTCGGGCATGTCGCGTTCCGGATTGATATAAACGTGAAAAACTTCCCCGGTGGAGACATGGTTGATCATCTCCACACAGCCGATTTCAACGATGCGATGACCGGATTTTGGGTTCAGGCCGGTGGTTTCGGTATCGAG
>JAESUA010000320.1 GCA_016763255.1 Magnetovibrio sp.
CATCTCAATGCAGGGCAACGTTCTCGTATGGCTGTCGTAAGCACCACACCCGCGCGCAATGTGGCACCAAACAGGGTGCCTTCCAGCGTTTCCGGGACCAATCCACGAAGTGTAAGCATATTGGGATCGACCGGTTCCATTGGCTGTAACACGGTCGATTTGTTGCTGCGCAATCGCGATGCTTTTGAGGTCGTGGCGTTAACCGGCAATCGCAACGTTAAGCTCTTGGCCGAGCAGGCCGTTCAGCTGAACGCCAAGCTTGCGGTGGTGGCTGATTAACGTCTCTATGGCGAGCTTAAAGAGCTCTTGTCCGGTTCGGGGGTGGAAGTCGCGGCAGGGGATCAAGCCGTGGCCGATGCCGCAGCGCGCCCTTCAGATATTTTGGTTGCGGCGATTGTCGGCACGGCAGGCCTCAAACCCACGTTGGAAGGGGCACGCCGCGGAGCCCTGGTGGCCCTCGCCAACAAAGAAACGTTGGTTTCTGCCGGGGCTGTGATGAACGCGGAAGTCAAAAGCGGTGGTGCGACCCTCATCCCGGTGGACAGTGAACACAGCGCGATCTTTCAAGTGTTTGATTTTGATCGGGTTGATGGCGTGCAAAAGATCACGCTCACCGCATCGGGTGGACCATTTCGCGAAAAAAGCCTCGCGCAAATGCAAAAAATGACGCCGGAACAGGCGGTTGCGCATCCCAATTGGGATATGGGCGCAAAAATCAGCATCGACAGCGCGACCATGATGAACAAAGGCCTGGAGATGATCGAGGCCTTCCACCTGTTCCCGGTTGCGCCAGACGCTATCGAGGTTTTGGTTCACCCCCAGTCAGTTATTCATTCCATGGTATCGTATGTGGATGGTTCGGTTTTGGCCCAATTGGGGGCACCGGACATGCGCACGCCGATCGCTTATGCGCTGGCCTGGCCATCGCGGATGGCGGCACCATCAAAAACCCTGTCTTTGGCCGAAATCGGGACTTTGACGTTTGAGGCCCCGGATCCGGTACGTTTTCCGGCGTTGCGTTTGGCCCGTGAATGTCTGGAAGCCGGCGGCAGTGCGCCGACCATCCTCAACGCTGCCAACGAAGTTGCCGTGGCCGCTTTCTTGGATCATCGTATCGGCTTTTTGGACATCGCAAGTGTGGTCGAAACCGTCCTGGATGAAATGGGGGCTTCAGATCTTTTGGATCTGGAAGCCGTGTTTGCGATTGATAGCGAAGCCCGCGCCAGAGCCGAACAAATCTTAAAGCCTAAATGATTAATCTTCAGTCTTAGAAAACAATAACAAGAAGTTGATATGATGGATATAATTAACGTTGTGCTGCAGTACGTCCTGCCTTTTTTGTTGGTGCTGACGGTGCTTGTTTTTGTCCACGAGTTGGGCCACTTTTTAATCGCGCGCTGGAATGGCGTGAAGGTTGAAGTGTTTTCCGTCGGCTTTGGTAACGAGTTGTGGGGCTTTAACGACAAACACGGTACCCGTTGGCGCTTAAGCTCAGTGCCACTGGGTGGTTATGTGAAGATGTTTGGCGAAGGGGATATGGTTACGGGCGTCGATGACGCCGAAGATCGACCCATGACCAAAGACGAGAAAAAAGTCTCGTTTCACCACAAAAAATTATCCCAACGCAGCGCCATCGTGGCGGCGGGGCCGATTGCTAACTTTGCCTTCGCGGTGTTGATCTTTTGGTTCATCAATGCCGCCTTTGGCACACAAAGCGTTCAGTCTGTTGTGGGCGAGGTGATGGACAACACCGCGGCTCAAGAAGCCGGGCTTGAGGCTGGCGATGTGATTTTGTCGATTGATGGTCGCAAAATCACCTTGTTTAGTGAATTGAGCGAAATTGTCTCCGTCAGTGCCCATGTCACCCTGAATCTTGAAATTTTGCGTGGCGATACGGTAATGCGCCTTGATGCGACGCCGCGCACGTGGCGCGATGTCGATGGTGAGCCGGGCAAGAACAGCACACAAACCAGCCAAACATCGCCAGATCAACCAAAGGGGCTGTTGGGTGTGCGCCCGAGCATGGCTCATGTGCAAACTGAACGTACCGGCGTGGTTGATGGCTTGATGCTGGGCTTTCAGCAGACCTATTTCTTCACGGCGGCAATTTTATCCGGTGTCGGGGAAATGTTCTCCGGAGAGCGCAGTACCGATGAGTTGGGCGGAATTTTGTCCATTGCTCAGTTTTCCGGCCAAGCCGCCCAAGCGGGGATCGTCAGCATCTTGCGATTCATGGCGATACTGTCGATCAATTTGGGGCTGATCAACCTGTTCCCGGTTCCGGTCTTGGATGGCGGGCATTTGATGTTTTATGCGGCCGAGGCTGTGCGTGGTAAGCCATTGAGTCAAAAGCTACAAGAATACAGTTTCCGTTTCGGTCTGGCTCTGGTATTGCTTTTAATGGTATTTGCGACCTGGAACGACTTTGGGCGACTTTGGGATAAGTTCGGATAATTTGTTATCCGTACAAAACGAGCGCTCGGAGGCGGTTTTTGTCGTTCTGGGTATGGTATGAATATATACACAAATATGAACATAAATATTCAAGTGGGGCGCAGTGTGCGGGGATTAATGAGCAGTTTTTTAGTGGGGCTAATGATGGCGGTGGTTTTCACCGTGCAATCTGCACCTGTGCAGGCTCAAGGGGCCGATACAATTCGTGCGATTGCGGTTGAAGGCGTCGCACGCATCGAAGCGGAGACCGTGCGCTCCTATTTGTTGGTGCGTGAAGGCGACAGCTTTGATCCGTTGCGCATCGATCGATCCCTCAAATCGTTGTTCTCGACCGGCTTGTTTGCCGATGTATCGCTCAAACGCGAAGGTGATACCCTGGTCGTCAGTGTGGTGGAAAATCCGGTCATCAACCGCATCGCCTTCGAAGGCAACAATCGCATCAAAGATGAAGAGTTGGCTGCGGAAGTTTCCCTCAAAGCCCGTGTGATTTACACTCGCTCCAAGGTGCAAAACGACGTCAACCGTATCCAGACCATCTACCAAAGAAGTGGCCGTTTTGCCGTGTCGGTGGAGCCAAAGATCATCCAGCTCCCTCAAAATCGCGTCGATTTGGTCTTTGAAGTCGATGAAGGTACGCTGACCGAGGTACAAAACATCCGTTTCATCGGCAACCGCATTTTTGATGATGGTGATTTGCGAGACATCATCCGAACGCGTGAAACCCGCTGGTATCGTTTTTTATCGTCAGACGATACGTATGATCCAGATCGCATTACCTTCGATCGTGAGCTGTTGCGGCGCTATTATTTGAAAAATGGCTATGCTGATTTCCGGGTTTTGTCTGCAATTGCAGAACTGACCCCGGATCGCACCCAGTTTTTCATCACCTTCACCATCGAAGAAGGTCCACGCTACAAATTTGGCAATATTGAGCTGCAAGCAAACTTGCGCGACCTCAAGGCCGAAGATATTGCCGACAAAATGACCCTTACGGCGGGCGATTGGTATGACTCGACGGCCGTTGATGAAACCGTAGATGCCCTGACCGCGGCAGTGGGCAATAAGGGCTATGCATTTGTTGATGTGCGGCCCAGCGTTGATCGCAACGAAGAAACCGGCGTCATCGACATCGCCTTCAAAATCAAAGAAGGCCCCCGTGTTTTTGTTGAACGCATCAATGTAACGGGCAATGTGCGGACCGTGGACGAGGTTGTGCGGCGAGAGTTTCGTATTGTCGAAGGCGATGCTTTTAATGCCTCAAAGTTACGCAGCTCTTTGACCCGGATTGAAAATCTTGATTTTTTCGAGAAGGTTACGCTAACCCAAGCGCCGGGGTCAGCCCCGGATAAAGCCGTGGTTAACGTTGAGGTTCAGGAAAAATCGACAGGCTCGCTTTCGATTGGCGCGGGCTATTCAAGCGCCGCGGGGGCGTTGGCTGAATTTGGCATTCGTGAACGCAACTTGTTGGGGCGCGGCCAGGATCTGGCCTTAAATCTCCGGTTGTCCGAGAAACAGAGCCAAATTGATCTAAGTTTCACCGAGCCTCATTTTTTGAACCGTGATGTATCCGCAGGTTTTGATATTTATCGTACGGAAACGGACAATCAGACATCGAGTTCTTACGACACCCAAACCACGGGCGGTAACCTGCGGTTTGGTTATCCGATCTCTAGTAAATTGTCGCAGAGTTGGCGTTACACATTAAAGACCTCGAACATCACCAAAGTTCCGTCTACGGCTTCGATCTATATTCAAAATCAAGCAGGCAAAAACACGCTGTCTGAGATTGGCCATGCCATTGTTTATGATCGACGCAACAGCAAAGTTAATCCTTCGGAAGGCTATTTTGCGCGTATGTCGAATGACTTGGCTGGGATCGGTGGCGACACCAAATATATGCGAAACCGCGTCAATGGTGCCTACTATCACAAGTTTGCCGACGGCTGGATTGCGACGACGCGTGGCGGAATTGGCCTCATCACCGGCATTGGTGAGGATGTTGGATTGTTGGATCGGTTCTTTGTGGGGGGCGATAATCTGCGTGGTTTTGAAAACAGTGGTATTGGCCCGCGTGATACCTCAACCGATGATTCCTTAGGTGGTGAATTCATGTATACCGCCAGCACGGAACTGTCTGTCCCATTGGGGCTGCCTCAAGAATTGGGCATTACCGGCAAGGTGTTTAGCGATATTGGCAGCTTGTCGGGGGTCAATCCATCGGGCACGGATATTGTTGATGACAGCTCTTTGCGGGCAAGCGCAGGGTTGGGAATCACGTGGGTTTCACCGGTTGGTCCCATTAGCCTTGATTTTGCCCAAGCGCTGATGAAACAGTCTTATGACAATACGGAACTGATGCGTGTCAACTTCGGCACCACATTCTAGGAGAAGACGGTGAGCCTTAAATCAATCTTGTGGATGAGTGTGGCCGTTTTTGGTGTCTTGATGATGGCTCCAGGAGCCCAGGCTCAAAACGCAAATGGGCAGGTTAAGCCTGCAAACATCGGCGTTTTTATGGCTGTTTTGGATACCGATGGTATTTACATTAAGGCGAAGGCCATGAAGAGCATCCATGAGCAGCTCGCTCAATTTCAAAGTGAGTTGCAGGCGAACGTTGATAAAGAGAAGCAGTCGTTGCAGAAGGCTGATGAAGAATTGAATCGCAAACGTACTTTGCTTGCGCCTGAGCTTTTTGCCGAAGAGCGCAAACAATTGCAGGGACGGGTCGTTGCCTTTCAACGTAAAATTCAAGCCGGCAATCAAAAGCTTAACCAAGCCCGAGCCGAGGCCAATACCAAGGTCTCAAAGGTACTGGGTGCGGTTATCAAAGACATTGTTAAAACAAACGGCATCACGATCGTCTTTAATAAAAAAATGACCGTAATCTCTGACCCATCAATGGACATTTCAAAGTTGGTTTTGAATGCTTTGGACAAAAGACTCCCGTCCGTACAGATCACTAACCCCATCCAATAAAGAGGACTGTCGTGGCCGACCCCAGATTTTTTGACTGTGCGGGGCCTTTTACGCTCGCAAAATTAGCCGAGATTGCCGAGGCTGAGATTGCCACAGGGCAGTCCGACGCACATTTCGACGACGTCTCACCGCTGCAAACAGCCGATGCGGGCAAGATCAGCTTTCTCGATAACAAGCTGTATATCGATGCGTTTGAACAAAGCGCGGCGGGTGCATGTCTGTGTGAACCAAAATTTGTCGAACGCGCACCCGAAGGCATGGCGCTTTTGGTCACCTCTGAGCCCTACCGTGCTTATGCACGTGTGGCCCAGGCTTTTTATCCGCAGATCCAGCCCATTACAGGCATTCATGCCGCGGCTCATGTCAGCCCCAGCGCCACCCTTGGTGAAGGTTGTCAGGTTGATGTCGGTGCGGTGATCTCCGACAATGTCGAAATCGGTGCCGGCTGTCGCATCGGTGCGAACAGCTACATCGGCCAAGGTGTCGTGTTAGGCCAAGGCTGTGATGTTGGCCCCAACGTCACGATCCAGTGTGCGTTGGTTGGCAAAGACTGCGTCTTTCATCCCGGCGCACGCATCGGCCAGGATGGCTTCGGCTGGGCCCCTGGGGCCGTGCACCTGAAGGTTCCGCAGTTGGGCCGGGTGGTGATCGGTGATGGGGTGGATATCGGCGCCAACGCCTGTATCGATCGGGGCACAGGGCCCGATACCGTCATCGGTCCTGGATCTAAAATCGATAACATGGTGCAAATTGGCCATAACGTTGAGGTCGGCGCGGGCTGTTTGTTCCCGGCATTGTCGGGCATTTCCGGCAGCACCAAAATTGGCAATTACGTCATGATGGGCGGCGCGGCGGGGCTGGCCGGTCACTTGACGATCGGTGATGGCGCGCGCATCGCAGCCCACAGTGGCGTTATGCGCGATGTCGAACCGGGACAAACCGTTGCGGGATCGCCGGCGATGCCCGCAAAAGCATATTGGCGGCAAATTGCCGCATTGAGAAAACTCGTAAAACCCAAGACGAAGAAGGGGGCGTGAGCTTTGAGTTCCGAAACCGAGCTTGACATAAACCGGATCATGGAAATGATCCCACACCGTTATCCATTTTTGATGACTGACCGGGTCAAGGACATTGTCCCCGACCATCAGGCCGTCGGCATTAAAAATGTCACCGTGGGAGAGCCGCATTTCCAAGGCCATTTCCCCAATCACCCGATCATGCCGGGCGTGCTGATCATCGAGGCCATGGCGCAAACCTCGGCCATTTTGGTGGTCAAAACCTTAGGCGAAGAGGCCGAAGGCAAACTGGTTTATTTCATGGGCATCGACAGCGCCAAGTTTCGCAAGCCGGTAACACCGGGCGATGTGCTGGAAATTAC
>JAESUA010000321.1 GCA_016763255.1 Magnetovibrio sp.
ACATCACCGCGCGGATCAAAAACCTACCGTGCCAGCCCAAACCGTCTGGGGCGGAATTTCGCGCTTCGTTTAACGACGCCATTTGGGGTCTGATGCTGATCGTCATCATCTTAGGCGGCATCTATGGCGGCATCTTTACCCCAACCGAGGCGGCCGCCGTGGCGGCGATATATGCCTACATCATCGCAATCTTCGTTTATCGCGACATCGGGCCACTGAAAAAGGATGAGCCGCGTGGTTCGATGCTCAAAACCATCATCGGCACGGTGGCCCACAAGGACGTGATCAACACCTTGGTGGACGGCGCGCGCGTCACCATCATGTTGTTGTTCATCATCTCCAACGCCATGTTGTTCGCCCACGTTTTGACCACCGAACGCATCCCCCACGCCATCACCGAAGTGATCCTATCTGCCGGGTTCGAGCCGTGGACCTTCCTGATCGTGGTCAACATCATCTTGCTGATCGCGGGCAACTTTATGGAACCCTCGGCGATCTTACTGATCATGGCACCGATCATGTTCCCCATCGCCATGGAGATGGGCATCGATCCCATTCATCTGGGCATCATCATGGTGGTGAATATGGAAATCGGCATGATCACGCCGCCGGTGGGGCTCAACCTCTTCGTCACCGCAGGCATCACCGGCATGTCGTTGATGCGGGTGGTCAAGGCCTCGCTGCCGTGGTTGGCGATTTTGTTGGTGTTCTTGATGATCATCACTTACGTGCCGTTCATCTCCACCTGGTTGCCCAACTTGCTGATGGGCCCGGAGATCAGAGTTTAGTCTAGCTACACCTGGGTGTTTTGCATGCATCAAGAGTTCAGGGCTTTCCCCAAGCGATCCTGAGCGTAAAGCACTCGTTGATAAGCCCCCTTAATCGGGGGCTTTTTGATGCCGAGATCATAGCCCTATTCATCTTTAAGCACGCCGCGTTTGATCTGGTCGCGTTCGATGGATTCAAACAGCGCCTGAAAATTACCATCGCCAAAACCATCATTGCCTTTGCGCTGGATAATCTCAAAAAATACCGGACCAATCACCGTTTGGGTGAAGATTTGCAGCAACAGCCCCTTGCCCTCATCCGGGCCGCCGTCCATAAGAATGCGGTTGAGGCTTAAGCGTTGCAGGTCCTCATCATGACCCGGAATGCGGTCTGATAGCGCCTCAAAATAGGTATCCGGCACCTCCAAGAACTTCACACCCTGTCCCCGCATGGCCTCAACGGTGGCATAGATGTCATCACTGGACAGGGCAATGTGCTGGATGCCTTCACCATGATAGGCGCGCAGATATTCTTCGATCTGCGAGCTGTCATCCTGGCTTTCATTGATGGGAATGCGCGCAACGTTGGTGGGGTCGACCATGGCGCGTGAACGCAATCCGGTCTGCTTTCCCTTGATTTCAAAAAAACGCAATTCTTCAAAATTAAACACCTGCTCGTAAAACTCGGCCCAGGGGTCCATCGCCCCTTGTTTGACGTTGTGGGTCAGATGATCCAGCATCTTCAACCCAAACCCTGGCACCACCGCACTGGGGTCGACCAGATGCGTAAACTCTTGATCCAAAACCCGTGCCCACATTTCGGCATCGATCAAATAAAGACGTGAACCACCGACCCCTTCGATGGCCGGAAAATCCAACGGAGGACTGGATTCAATCGGCGGTGCACCACGGGTCAAGGCCGCTTCCCACGCCGCATTTCCATCTTCAAACAGAAATGAAAAGCCGCTCACCGATGGGCCGTGAAGCTTGGCAAAGACAGCTGAAAAACCTTCATCGTCACTCCGGATGATGAAATAAATATCGCCTTGGCGATACACGTTGATGGCGCGTCGGCGGTGTTTGGCTACCAAAACAAACCCCATGGAACGAAACAACTGGCCCATCGCGGCACTGTCTTGAGTGGCAAATTCGACAAAACCAAAACCTAAAACCTTGGCCTCATCATGAACATCGAACAAGTGTGAACGGGCTACGGCTACCATCTTATCCTCCTTCGCGCACAGCGTTACGCGATACGGCAATATCGTCGCGCGCGTGATCGCTGGGCTTCAAACATCGCATATCGTTGGCCGCAGTAAAACGCGACCTCATGCCGCTTTTTAGGGCCGCAAACAAATCCTCATAGGCGTTGATCACAAAATAGATTTCTTGATAAGCATCGATGCGATAGTTGGTGCGCATCACCCGCACCGCATCAAACAAAACCCGATTGGGCGTGGCGTCTTCCAGGCAATAGATCACCTCACCGCGTGAAGATACGATGCCCGATCCATATATGCGCAAACCCTGGCGGGTGCGGGTCAGGCCAAACTCAACCGTATACCAATACAGTCGCGCCAAATTTTCCAGGCACCCCACCCCCATCGCCTTCAATCCGGCGCGTCCATACGCCTGCATAAAATCGGCGAACACCGGGTTCAACAGCATCGGCACATGGCCAAAAATATCGTGAAAAACATCCGGCTCTTGGATGTAATCCATCTGATCGGCGCGTCGGATAAAGCGGGTAGCGGGAAATCGTTTGTTGGCCAGATGTTCGAAGAACACCTCATCGGGCACCAAGCCCGGCACCGCGACGATGGACCATCCGGTGCGCTGTTGCAAAATTACATTAAGACGACCAAATTCGGGAATGCCGCCGGACGCCATGTCGAAGCCCTCTACTCCGTGAAGGAATTGAGGCGCGGCGCGATCAACCAAAATTTTGGCTTGGCGGGCAAACAATGTGCGCCACCGCGCGTGTTCATCCGGGGTGTAATCACGCCAACGCTGCGAAATGACGAAGTCGGACCCGACCTCACCGTCGGCATCGATGCAAGTGTCTGAAATCATATCGACAATTCACCTGCTAAGGTTGACGTCGTAAATGTGACGCCATCCTAGAGGTGGGGATTTAGCAGGCTAATTTCAATCAGTTCGCGGCCCCGTCGTTGGCCCCGTTGGTGCCCTGATCCACCGCTTGATCAGCGGTCAAATCCGTCGGCAACATTTCGCCAATTTTTTTGGCTTTGAGGGTTTCGCGCGCCTTATCGTATTTTGGGTCGTTCCAAAACATCAAGCAGCCGTTGCAGCCCAGGCCGCAGCAACTGTCCAGGCCCAATGCCGGGGTTTTACCGGTGTGGGCCCGGCCTTTTAGGGTCGGGCGCGTATCAGATTCGTCACGCAGGCCGCGTTCAATATCCATGCTCATCAAATTGCCCTGCAACAGGGCTTGGCGATCTTCGCTCAACACCGCTTCGGTGCGCCCGATGCTCAACTGAGGCAGCATCGATTTGAGGTTCGCCACGTCTTCGTTGTGGAAAACCTTGGCCGAGATGCGAATGGCATTGCCTTGGCCGGGGTTGGCTTTTTCGGTAATTTTGCCGGTTTTGGCATTTTCAAATTCATACAGCCGCAACCGAATGGGTTCAATTTCATTGGGGCCCAAAAATTCGATCACAGATCCCACCTTCAACGGGTTGCGCAGACCAAAAATTATGTCGTCACCATCCCAAGCTTCGATCACACCGGCGAACAACCAGCCGCCGACGGTGTCGGTACGGTCATAATTGTGCGCCAGATTGCTTAGGCGGCCATCATGAAAGCCGAGCGAATAGCCGCGATTTTGCAGGGTGTAAATTTCGCGCAAATAAGCGTCGGGCGACCAGTTTTCGGGGTCGTCATACCAAGCATCGATGGCCAACCGGTAAGAGCGTGCGGTGATTGCGGCGTAATATTCGCTTTTGTTGCGCCCTTCGACCTTCAAACTGTCGACACCCAGCGCCAGGTATTCGTCCAGCTTGGGCATCAAGCACAAATCTTTGGCGTTGAGGATGTAGGAGCCACGATCATCTTCTTCGAGTTTCATCAGCTCGCCGGGGCGAAATTCTTCTTCCAGGAAAAAGTCGAAATCGTCCTTGTTTTCCGGCGTGATGAAGACTTCCGCGTCATCCTTGCGCCGGGCGCGGACCTTATAGTTCCAGCGACAGCTTTGCGCGCAATTACCTTGGTTTGCGCCGCGCTCGGCCAGATAATTGGACAGCAAGCAACGCCCCGAATAGGTCATGCACATGGCCCCGTGAACGAACGCTTCAAGCTTGATATCGGGGCATTTTTCGCGAATTTCGACCAGCTCTTCAAAGCTCACTTCGCGCGCCAAAACGCACAATTTGGCGCCTTGGGCCTGCCAGCTTTTCACCGTCAGCCACGAACAGGCATTGGCCTGGGTGGAGACATGCAATTCCAACTCCGGGGCATTTTCCTTAAGGAAATGAAACACCCCCGGATCC
>JAESUA010000322.1 GCA_016763255.1 Magnetovibrio sp.
AAATCATCGGCTTGGCTAACGCCGGTGCCGACTCCATCAATGCCATCAAGCAGTCTAAAGAATTTGGCATCGTTGAAGGTGGCCAAAACCTGGCTGGTTTGTTGATGTTCTTGTCGAGCATTCACACCCTTGGTCTGGAAGCCGGTCAAGGCCTTTACATGACCACCGGTTGGTACTGGGATAAAGACGACGAGACCCGTGCATGGGCCGCTCGCTTTGAAGAAAAAGCCGGCAAAAAACCCAACATGGTTCATGCCGGTATTTATTCAGCAGTGTTGAGCTACCTCAAGGCCATCAAAAAAGCCAACACGGACGAAGCCATGGCTGTCGCCAGTGCGATCAAGTCTTCGCCGGTTAACGACATCTTCGCCAAGGGTGGCAAGGTCTATGCGAACGGTCGCATGGCCCATGACATGTACCTGGCACAGGTCAAGAAACCTTCTGAATCCAAAGGTGCATGGGATTATTTGAACATCGTGCGCACGATCCCGGGCTCAGAAGCTTTCAAAGACCCGAAAAAGAGCGGCTGCTCGCTCTCCATGTAACTCGGAAAACCGTGGGTAAAGTATGATGACGATAGTATTTGGCGTCCCTCTGTCCTATCTCGGACTGCAACTTTTAATCGGGATGCAGAACGGGGCTTTCTATGCACTTCTTAGCCTCGGGCTGGCCGTGATTTTCGGCATGCTCAACTTCATCAATTTTGCCCACGGTGCCCAGTACATGCTGGGGGCATTCGCCACCTGGATAGCCTTGAAGTTTTTTGGTGTTCCGTATTGGTGGTCGCTCCTGCTGGTGCCGCTGGTGATCGGTGGTATTGGAATTATCATTGAGCGCACTTTGCTGCGCTGGCTTTATGAACTCGACCATCTTTATGGTTTGTTGCTGACGTTTGGTCTGATCTTGATCATCGAAGGGATCATGACCCAGTTATTTGGCTCATCCGGATTGTCTTATGAAAAACCAAATCTGTTGTCCGGTGCGCAACGCATTCCCTTGGGTGCGCTGACCGGCAATGATCGTGACTTCATGATGATGCCCATATACCGCTTGTGGATCATCGCCATCTCCATCGTATTGTGCGCCGCCACTTGGTATGTGATTGAGCGCACCCGGCTTGGCAGCTACTTGCGTGCCGCCACGGAAAATCCCGCCTTGGTTCGTTCCTTTGGCATCAACGTTTCCGTTTTGGTGATGTTGACCTATGGCTTTGCCATCTTGTCGGTTCTGCCGATGTTCGTTTATCCGGTATTTTTGATGAAGGCGATGTGCTTTGCATTGTTTGCGTCCGCCTTCAATTTGCTGTTGGGGTTCACCGGACTGTTGTCCTTCGGTCATGCGGCATTCTTTGGCTTTTCATCCTATATCTCTGCGCATGCGCTGAGGGAATGGGGCGTATCTCCAGAATTTGCCATCTTTATTTCGACCCTAGGATCTGCCGCACTCGGCTTGGTTTCTGGCTTTATCGCCATTCGCCGCCAGGGCATATATTTTGCGATGATCACCTTGGCCATGTCGCAAATGGTGTATTTTGCCGCCGTGCAGATGCCATTTACCGGCGGTGAAGACGGCATCCAAGGTGTGCAGCGTGGAAATTTGTTTGGTTTCATCGACCTGTCAAACAACATCAACGCTTATTTCTTTGTCTTAGCGATCTTTGTATTTGGCCTGTATGCCATTTGGCGCACCATCAATTCGCCGTTCGGTCAAATCCTCAAAGCCATTCGTGAAAATGAACCGCGGGCTGTTTCATTGGGTTACCGAGTTGATCATTTCAAACTTATGGCCTTTACCATTTCGGCGGCCTTGGCGGGTATGGCGGGCGGAACCAAGGCGTTGGTGGTTCAGGTCGCCAGCCTCACCGATATCACCTGGCAAATGTCCGGTGAAGTTGTGTTGATGACGCTGTTGGGAGGCATGGGTACGGTGTTCGGACCGGCCATCGGTGCGGTGGTGGTGATCACCTTGCAAAACTACCTCAATGCATTTGGTTCTATGGTCAGCATCGTCATCGGCATCATCTTTGTGGTCTGCGTTTTGCTGTTTCGCCGGGGCATTGTTGGTGAACTGCAAGCCTACTTTGCTGCGCGCAAGAACACCTCCAAGGGTGCCTGATCATGACGATGATGCGCACCTTTGCGGCCAACTTTTCCCTGCACACGGTTCGCTTTCGCTGGCTGTTTTTTTACACCGCGATTGTTGCCGCATGGGCGGCACTGTTTGCCATGCAGTCGAGCGTTGAGCTGCCAGAAGGCGCGGAACTATTGGGCTTGGCCTATTGGGCCTCTTTGTGTCGGGTTGAAGCCGCTGGCTCGTCGTTTTTTGCGGTGTTGGGTATGTGGGGCTTGATGTCGACGGCGATGATGGCACCGACGGCGGTGCCGACGTTTAGGACCTACGATGATTTGACCAATACTGATGCTGCCGATGGTCTGAGTTTCGCGGCACTGATCGCTGGGTATCTAACGGCGTGGCTGGGCTTTTCAATTATCGGTGCGGGCTTGCAGGTATTTTTGTCCGATGCCGGGGCGTTGGATCCAAATGGGCGTAGCGTGTGGGTTTGGCTCAATGCCGGATTGTTGGCGGTGGCGGGGCTTTATCAATTCAGCTCGCTGAAGGATGCTTGTCTCGACAAATGCCGCATGCCGTTGATGTTTTTTATGAACAGCTGGCGCGCGGGGCGTTTCGGCGCGGCCCAGATGGGTTTGCGTTTGGGCGTGATCTGCATCGGGTGTTGCTGGGCCTTGATGCTACTGGCGTTCGTCGGTGGTGTGATGAGCCTGGCGTGGATGGGCGTGGCGATGGTTTTAATGGGCTTGGAAAAAATGCCAGCGTTGGGACGCCACCTGACCCGGCCGGTTTTCACCGCAAGTGAGGGACATCGCCATGGATGCGCATTATCAAGCCTTGGAACGTACTGCCGCCAATCATGTGGCGTTGAGCCCGCTGTCGTTTATTCAGCGCACCGCAGATATTTTTCCCGAGCGCACCGCAATTGTTTATGAACAGCGAAGTTACAGCTGGGCTCAATGTTATGGCCGGGTGCGCCGCCTTGCGTCTGCGTTGATGAAACGTGGCCTGAAAAAAGGCGATACCATTTCGATCATGGCCTTCAATACGCCGGAAATGATCGAAGCCCATTTTGCCGCGGCCCTGAGCGGTGGTGTCTTGAATGCCATCAACGTCCGTCTAGAAGCCGAAACCGTCGCCTACATTCTCGATCACAGCGACGCCCAGGTGCTGCTGGTCGACACCGCATTCAGCGCGACCGTGGTTGAGGCCTTAAAATCCGTTGATCGCGACATTTTGGTTATCGACATCTGTGATGAAGCCGGGCCCGGCGG
Source organism: Magnetovibrio sp. (assembly GCA_016763255.1). GTDB lineage: Bacteria > Pseudomonadota > Alphaproteobacteria > Rhodospirillales > Magnetovibrionaceae > Magnetovibrio. The sequence goes on from JAESUA010000322.1 coordinate 3,345, forward strand.
CGCAACAATCGGCACGCTGGATTATGAAGCCTTGCTGGCTGAAGGCGATCCAAATTTTGATGGCCCAGGACCCGATGATGAATGGCAGGCCTTGGCGCTGAATTATACTTCCGGCACGTCGGGACGGCCCAAGGGCGTGGTTTACCATCACCGTGGCGCATATTTGATGAGCATGGGCACGGTGCCCGCATGGGAGTTGCCGCGTCATCCGGTGTATCTTTATACGGTGCCGATGTTTCACTGCAATGGCTGGGGCCATGTGTGGACCATGACCATGATGGCCGGAACCATTATTTGCACCCGTTCGGTGACGGCGAAAAGCATCTATAACGCCATCCGTGATTATAAGGTCACGCACTTTGGCGGTGCGCCGATTGTTTTATCGATGCTCACCGATGCACCCGAAGACGAAAAGTATAAATTTGAGCACTCGGTCAAGGTCATCACCGCAGGCGCGCCACCGCCACCGGCGGTGCTGGAAAAAACCCGTGCCCATGGCTTTGATGTGATGCAGGTCTATGGCCTCACCGAGACTTACGGTCACGTGACCCAAGCCTTGTGGCGCGAAGAATGGGATGATTTGAGCTTCGCCGATCAGGCCGAGTTGCAGAGCTGGCAAGGTGTCGCCATTCCAAGCCTGGAAGCGGCGGCGGTGATTGACCGTGACACCGGCCAGTTGGTGCCGCGTGATGGGC
>JAESUA010000323.1 GCA_016763255.1 Magnetovibrio sp.
AACGTCAAAGTTCTGCTGCGTGATTTGCGTGAGTTTTATGAGGGGCGCGGTGTCACTTTGGTGCGCCGTGGTGGGTCTTGGGCGTTTCGTACGGCACCAGATTTGGGTCAACGCCTGAATTTGGAGGTCGAGGTGTCACGCAAACTGTCGCGTGCGGCCATCGAAACGCTTGCCATCATTGCTTATCACCAGCCGGTGACCCGTGCTGAAATCGAAGAAATCCGTGGGGTATCCTTGTCCAAGGGCACCTTAGACTTGCTGTTTGATGAAAGCTGGATCAAGCCGCGTGGGCGTCGTGATACGCCGGGCCGCCCGATGCAGTGGGGCACCACCGATAATTTCCTCGACCATTTTGGTTTGGAAAGTGTCAGCCAGTTGCCGGGGCTTAAAGAGCTGCGTGCCATGGGGCTTTTGGATTCGCGTCCGGCGATCGAAGCGTATTCGGTGCGCGCCGACATGAAAACCTCTGAAGAGGTTCAAGAAACGCTAGAATTTAAAGAGTCAGAAATCGTGCGTGCACCGCATCATGATGAAGATGACGCGGTTACTGTGCCGGCGTTGGACAATACGCCACTGGAAGACGCTATTGAGGCGGCTGTGGCCACACAAGAACCTGAACCAGAGCCCGAACCAGAAGAAGAATTTGACAGTTCTGGCACCACCAAGGCTACGGCAGATAAACTCGATGCGGCCATGGGGGCGGTGGCGGATGCGGTGAAAAGTGCCGTAAAGGCACTCGAAAGAGAAGACAATAATGATGACGACACCCCCTAAAAGGGTGTTTGTGCCATCGGCTGTTTTCACATCTTGGTACCGTTTCTCTTGATCGATAGCGGGCGGCTCTGTATGAAGGTCTCTCATGCGGTTTCGAAGGATGTTGTCTGAGTTAAGGCAATGGGGAGTTTCCTGAGAATTCAACATACCGCGCAAGGTTTTTAAGACACCAGACGAACGGGAAAACGACATGGGTGTTATGGGTATTTGGCAATGGGTGATCGTTTTGGCGATCGTGTTGTTGCTGTTCGGTGGCCGAGGCAAGATTTCGGGCCTTATGGGTGATTTCGGCAAAGGCCTGAAGTCCTTCAAAAAAGGCATGAAAGATGGCGACGGCGATGATAAGCCTGAAGCCAAGACCGATGCGATTGAGGACAAACCCTCGACGACGGTTAAATCTTCTAGCGAAGAAAAGGATAAAGCCTCTTAAGGCTTTTCCAACCGCGCGCTGCCGTCCATAGGCTGGGCGGTGGCGTTTTTCTTTCATCCTCTTGGTAATTGGTGGTAATCAGCCATGTTCGATATCGGCTGGCAGGAATTGTTCATCGTTGGGATTCTCGCGCTTATTGTCGTGGGACCTAAGGATCTGCCCAAAACCATCAAAACTGTGACCACTTGGATTCGCAAGGCGCGCATGCTGGCGCGCGACTTTCAGTCCGGTGTGGATGAAATGGTGCGCGAAGCCGATCTGGACGACGTGAAAAAACAGCTCACCGCCGGTGGCGAAGACTTGAAAAAAGAGCTGGAAAACACCGTCGGCACCGATATCGCCAAAGACCTTGATCTTAGCGATGACGAAACCCAGAAGGTGGTTTCCGACAGTGACGCCGACCTTGATCTGGATGAGGTGATGGAGCCCGACGATGGTCTGGAGGAAAGTACCCCAGGCGACAGTGCTGAGGCTGAGGCCACCGCCGCCGCACCAGATGCTCCGGTTGTCGTTGACGATGACGATGTGATGCCAATCGCTTCGCCACCAGCCGAGACGGAAACCAAATCGTGAGCGATCCCAACGTCCCCGCCGAAGAGTATGCCGACGACAAAGCACCGCTGATGTCGCATCTGATTGAGTTGCGCAAGCGCTTGATGGTTTCGATGGGTGTTTTGGTGGTGCTGGTCTTTGCCTGCTATGGCATTTCGGAACAACTGTATTCATTTTTGGCTCAACCTCTGGCAGATGTTTTGATCGCACAAGGCGGCGGCCAGCGGATGATTTTCACCGCACCGCATGAGGCCTTTTTCACGCGCATCAAAGTTGCCGTTTTTGCAGCCTTGTTCTTGAGCTTTCCGTTTATCGCCGCTCAACTCTATAAATTCGTTGCACCGGGGCTCTATAAAAACGAAAAAAGTGCGTTGCTGCCGTTCCTGATCGCCACGCCGGTCTTGTTTTTCATGGGCGCGGCCCTTGCTTATTATTTCGTGTTTCCGGTTGCTTGGGAATTCTTCGCAAGTTTTCAAAGCACAGATGGTGCGGGTGGTTTGCCGATCGAGTTGGAAACCAAGGTCAGTGAATATTTGGCCTTGGTGATGCGCTTAATTTTTGTATTTGGCTTGGCGTTTGAGCTGCCGGTGGTGCTGACATTGTTGGGCCGTGCGGGCATGGTCACGGCCAAAGGATTGCGTGAAAAACGTCGCTATGCGGTGGTTATCGCGTTTGTTGCCGCCGCGATTTTGACCCCGCCGGATGTGATCACCCAGATCGGCCTCGCCATACCAACGTTGTTGCTCTACGAAATTTCCATATTGTCCGTTGCCCTCATCGATAGGAAGCGTAAGACCGATGATCTGGACGATGACAGCGACGACGAAGATGATACGGGCTTGGAGTTTGACGAAGATGAAACCGGAAATGATGAGTCCGGGGCTGAGCCGAAGAAAACGTCCGAGCACGGTGATAAAAACAAATATGACGAAGTGCCCGAACCTTAAAAGGGTAGCGGCGGAGACGGTCGATGCATGACATTCGAAAAATTCGTGAAAATCCTGACGCGTTCGACGCCGGGTTGGCACGCCGAGGTATGGATCCTCTGAGCAATAACTTGCTCGAGCTGGACAAAACGCGCCGTGCGCTGGAAACCCGTGCCCAGGACATACAGAAGAGCCGAAATACAGCGGCTAAAGAAATTGGCATCCGAAAGTCAAAAGGCGAAAATGCAGACGATCTAATTGAGCGTGTTGCAATGTCTAAAAGCATGCAAATTGTTGCTGAGGGCGAAGCCAAGGCCAAGACCGAAGAGCTGAATTACCTTCTGGCCGCCATCCCAAACATCCCCGATGCCGATGTTCCCGATGGGGTATCTGAAGACGACAACGTTGAAGTCAAAAAATGGGGCACGCCTAAGTCTTATGATTTTGCCGTTAAGGATCACGTTGATCTGGGCGAAGCATTGGGCATGATGGATTTCGAAACCGCCGCCAAAATGTCCGGTGCACGTTTTGTTTTGCTGTCCGGTGCGTTGGCGCGGATGGAACGGGCGCTGGCCAACTTTATGCTCGACCACCAAACCGGTGAAAACGGCTATACTGAAGTCAATCCGCCTGCCTTGGTTAAAGACAATGCACTGTTCAATACCGGCCAATTGCCGAAGTTCGCCGAAGATTTGTACCATACCGTAGACGATTATTGGTTGATCCCCACCGCCGAGGTACCGCTCACCAACATCGTCGCCGGAGACATGCTTTCTGAAGATGATTTGCCGCGCCGCTACACCGCCATGACCTGGTGTTTTCGATCCGAAGCGGGGGCCGCAGGCAAAGACACCCGTGGTATGATCCGTCAGCATCAGTTCACCAAGGTGGAAATGGTTTCGATCACTAAGCCCGAAGATTCCGACGCCGAACTCGAACGCATGACCGCTTGCGCCGAAGGTATCTTGGAAGCCTTAGAACTGCCATATCGCACCCTCACCTTGTGCACTGGCGACATGGGCTTTGGCGCGGTCAAAACCTTTGACATCGAAGTGTGGGTTCCGGCCCAAAATACCTATCGTGAAATATCCAGTTGTTCCAACACCCGTGATTTTCAGGCGCGGCGTATGAACGCACGCTTTAAACGCGCCGGGGAAAAGAAACCTGAATTTATCAATACCCTGAACGGCTCAGGTTTGGCGGTCGGACGCTGCTTGGTGGCGGTGCTGGAAAATTATCAAAATGAAGACGGCTCAATCACCGTGCCGGACGTTTTGCGTCCCTATATGGTCGGCCTTGAGGTCATCAAAGGGGCGGCTTAATCATGCGCGATCGCGTGCCCGATCTGTCTATCGCGCGGGTGCTGATTTCCAATGATGATGGCATCGATGCGCCGGGCATCAAGGCCTTACAACGGGCCTTAAAAAAGATCGCTGGCGAGGTCTGGGTGGTCGCACCGCAAACCGAACAAAGTGCCGCCGGTCATTCGTTGACCTTGCGTCGGCCGTTGCGCATCCACAAAATATCCAAGCATAAATTTTGCGTCACCGGCACACCGACGGATTCGGTGATGTTGGCGGTGCACGAAGTGATGAAAGACAGCCCGCCCGATTTGGTGGTGTCCGGCATCAATCGTGGCGGCAATTTAGGCGAAGACGTGACCTATTCGGGGACCGTTGCGGCGGCCATGGAAGGCACGCTGTTGAACCTTCCCTCGGTGGCCTTTTCGTTGGTGACACCGGATGAAGCCAAGGCCCACTGGGAAACCGCTGAAGCCTATGTTGAAAAGGTGCTGACGCGCATCAGCGGACTTACGTTGCCACGCGGGGTGTTGCTCAACGTTAACATTCCCGATTGCCCGATAGACCAGGTCACGGGCATCGAAATCACCCGCCAGGGGCGGCGCAAAATTGGCTGTGAATTGTTGAAGGGGCACGACCCCAAGGGCCAGCCCTATTTTTGGATCGGCGCGCAACGAGATGAAGACAAAACACTTAAAGGTACCGATTTGGAAGCCGTCAGCCGCAATGCCGTATCGATCACTCCGTTGAGCCTGGATTTGACCCATCGGCCCATGATGAAGACCTTGAAGGAGGTCTTTTGATGGCACGACAGCCCAACTCGGTAAATTGCGGCCCAAAAC
>JAESUA010000324.1 GCA_016763255.1 Magnetovibrio sp.
CTGGACATCATCGGTTTATTGAATCCGGTGTTGGCCTTTACGGACAGCCTAGCCATCGATCTTGGCACCTTTCGATTGTCGCTTTTGGTGGTGGTCAAAGGCGTGGTCGCGCTGGTGGTTTTGCTGTGGCTGGCCAACGGCGCGGCGCGCATGGTGGACAACCGGCTTAAGGCGATAGACCAGTTCACACCATCGCAAAAGGTGTTGTTTGGCAAGTTGGCGCGGGTTTTGTTCATCACACTGGCGATCCTCATCGGCATCAACATGGTGGGCATCGATTTGACCGCGTTGGCGGTGTTCTCGGGTGCCTTGGGCTTGGGCATCGGCATTGGTTTGCAAAAGGTGGTGAGCAATTTGCTGTCCGGCGTGATCTTGTTGCTGGATCGTTCCGTCAAACCCGGTGATGTGGTGTCGATCAGCGGCACCTACGGTTGGGTCAATACCATCGGCGCGCGCTATGTTTCGGTGGTCACGCGTGACGGCATCGAGCACCTGATCCCCAACGAGGTGCTCATCTCCACCCCGGTGGAAAACTGGTCACACTCCGATCGATTGGTGCGCCAACGTTTGCCCATCGGTATCGATTATCATTCCGATGTGCATAAGGCCATCGCCCTGGCCATTCAGGCGGCGGGGGAATTTGATCGTATTTTGAAAGATCCGCCGCCACGTTGCTTGCTCAAAGGCTATGGCGATAACGCTCTCGATTTGGAACTGCGGGTGTGGATAGAAGATGCCGAAAAAGGCGTCTCCAACATTAAGAGCGATATTTACCTGCGTATCCTCGATCTGTTTGCCGAGAACGACGTCGCCTTCCCCTACCCGCAACGCGATATCCACATTAAAGGTCCGGTTACGGTACAGCTGGATCGTTCTTAAAGTCTGCGCTCAACCAGCTCTGCAATCTCTTGATCGCTCAACACCACCGGATTGGTTTGCATGCTTGATCCGCGCGCGGCCGCGACGATGCGATCGACATCGGCGTGGCTCCCACCATAATTGGACAGGCGCGGCAGTTCCAGGCGTTCGGTCCAGTCTTTGAGGGTGCGCACCAAACCGTCCAGGGCGTCATTGCCGCTGAGATTTTGGGTGAGGATGATGGCCCCAGCACGGGCGTATTTGGCCAACGCCGGGCTGCCTGGGTGGCGGGCGATCAGCGCTTGAATATTGATGTCGGTGGCGTCTGCGACCAAGGTTGCGCAGACCACGCCGTGGGGGATGGGAAACAGAGATCCCAACGGTTGAGCCAGGCCGTGCACCGAACCCAAACCAGTTTGCGCCAAACAAATGCCCGACATCAATGAGGCATAAGCCATATGGCTGCGGGCTTCGGCTGCGCGCAGGCTGTTTTCACCGGCCAACAACCACATATCCCAAAAGCCTTTGGCAAAGCGTTCTAGGCCCGACCAAGCCAAAGCGTCCGTCATGGCATTGGACCGCGTTGAGGTGAGGCTCTCAAGCAGTTGGGTGAAGGCGTCCATGCCATTGGCGGCGATCGCCGACTGGGGGCAGGTGATCAGAAAATCGGGATCGACGATGGCGGTATCGGCCACCAAGGTCTCGTCACGAAATGATTTTTTAAAACCGTTAGCACCGTGGCGCGACAGCACCGCATTTTTGGTGGCTTCGGATCCGGTGCCCGCGGTGGTGGGGCAACAAATCAGCGGCGTGGCCGGACCTTGATATTTCAGTTCGGGGCCGACCCCTTCCAGATGGTCCATCACCGTATTGCTGGGTTTGAGCAATCCGGCAATCGCCTTGGCCGCATCCAATGCGCTGCCCCCGCCGATGCCGACCACCACGTTGAATTCGGTGTTTTTGTATTGCCTCACGGCGGCATCGATCGTCTCGGGCGAAGGCTCACCGGCAATGCTCAAAAGCGTGTGGCTGACGCCGGCTTTTTCGAACTGACTTTGCAGGTGTGCCCAAGTGTCCGAGCCGACAAACGATTTGCTCCCGGTGACGATCAAGGCCATCGGCCCAAATCGTAATATTTCACTGGCCAATTGGTTGATCACACCCCCGCCAAAAATGATTTTGGGTAGCCGGGCGATGGTGAAGGGGGGGGCGATAATGGCGTTGTTCACGATTTCATCTCCGGGAATAAACCCTTGTGGCGCACCCCACGGCGGCGTTCGGCCATCATGTCGTTGACAGCTGCGGCCCAGGTTTTGTAGTGCGTGGTTTGTTTGTGTGCCGTGATGTCATCGTCGTTTTGGTACCATTCGTAAAAGACAAACTGGCTGGGATCGTCTTCGTTTTGCATGAAATCAAAACGCAGATTTCCGGGCTCTTCAATCGATGACTCATGATTGGCCTTGGAGGCCGTGATGAAATCGTCAATGCAGTCGCGCTTGACGGATATGTAAACCAACGTAACAGGCATGGCGGGGCTGGGCTCCTGATGAGTTTAGAACTTTATATCATGACCCGGAGCGGTCCGGAAATTTCCTGCCTTTTTGTTTGGAATGTCGCTAAACTGACTGCGAGGGCAAGAGCACGTGAATTCCGGGGGGATGACATGGGCAAAAATATATGGGCACGATTGACAAGATATTGAGTTGGGTTGAGGGGTTTGGCCAGAGTACACGCATTGCGTTTGCTTTGGCCGTGGTTCTGTTTGCCGTTGTGGTGACGGAATATATCGTTTCTCTCAATACGCAACAGACCATCGTTCGGGAACGGGCGGCAACGGTTGAACAGCTTGCGACCATTCGCGCGCGCCTCGAAGGTGAAGTCAATTCCACCCTGCACCTGACCCGTGGCATGATCAGTTATGTTGCCACCCACCCGGACATCACATGGACCGATTTTGAACCCCTGGCGGCGGAGATCGTGGCGGTGGGGCGACACATTCGCAACATTGCCCTGGCACCTGATAATGTGGTTCAGTTCACTTATCCGTTGGCTGGCAATGAACGGGCTATGGGGCTGGATTATCGCAAACTCAGCAAACAATGGCCCGCCGTTGAACGGGCCATCGCCAAGGGCAGCACGGTTGTCGCCGGGCCGGTCAATTTGGTGCAAGGCGGACAAGGCCTGATTGCGCGCACACCCATTTATGTGCGTGACCACACAGGATTTTCGACCACCCAGCCGCAGTATTGGGGGCTGGCTGCGATTGTATTGAATGTGCCCTCTTTGTTCGATGCAGCCGGGGTTGAGCAGCGTATCGGCAACCTGTCCCTGGCGATCCGTGGTAAAGATGGCCTGGGGGCCAAAGGGGAGATGATCTTTGGTGAGGCCAAGTTGTTCGCGACCGCTGGCATCGTTACGCAAACCGTGACCATGCCCAATGGTACATGGCAATTGGCCGCAATGCCGTCCATGGGCTGGGGCAGTACAGCTACACAGCATGTGATCGTGCGCACGACCGGTTTGAGTATTGCGTTGATTTTTGGTGTTTTGGTTTTTTTGCTGCTGTCTTTGGAACAGCGCAATCGGGACTTAGCCCTGCACGACCACCTGACCAAATTGCCCAATCGGCGTCTGATGTATGATCGCCTTTATCAACTGGTGGCCTTAAGTGAACGGGCCCCGTTCGGGTTCACTTTATTGTATATCGATTTGGATGAGTTCAAGAGGGTCAACGATAGGTATGGCCATCATATGGGGGACAAGGTCTTGGTTGAAACCGGGGCGCGCTTGATGGCGCTGACCCGCAAGACGGATACCGTGGCGCGCATGGGCGGGGATGAGTTTATCGTGCTGCTTCCTGGGGTTCGGATGAGCGCACCTTGGATAATATTCTGGCCAAACTTCATGACGGTCTGAATCAACCTATGAGCTTGGGTGATTTTGAAATTATGATTGATGCATCAATTGGTTATGCGCGATATCCCGAAGACGCGGACGACGTTGACCTTCTGGTCAATTTGGCCGATAAAAATATGTATCGTGAAAAAAGTATAAGCGCGGGCACGTTTCAGGCCGCGTCGGAGTAAGCCCTTTCTTTTTGAACGTTTGGCCCTTATGTAAAAGATATGAAATATACCCCCATCTTGGTTATGGTTTTGACGGTGGCAGGACTTATGGCGCTGATGGTTAGCCAAGCTCAGGCCCTCACCTGTAAGGCTCAAATGTCGGTGAATGTCTCGGTCCGTACATTGGATCCCGGCCCTCGATTGAGCACGTCGCAAAATCTTAAACAGATCAATTCGAAGGCCAAGTCTCATGGCTTGTTGAAGCGTGGAAAGACGGTGCTGGGGCTCACCCAATCCAAGGTGAGCACGGCCATGAGTTTTTATGTGAGTGGGTTGAGGGGAGGCGGGCGAACCTGTGTCAATGTGGACCGTGTCGATGCCGAATTTGGCCACAAAC
>JAESUA010000325.1 GCA_016763255.1 Magnetovibrio sp.
ATACAGCACCGTGTGCAGCCCATCGGGTAATTGGGGCAGGTGGGTATCTGTTCTCGATTCTTGAACAGGGGGGGCTTTGAGCGCCGCACAGGGCAAATCAATCCAAAACTTTGAACCGTGCCCCAACTGGCTTTCAAAGCCCAAATGCCCGGCCATCAGTAGGGTCAACTTGCGCGAAATGGTGAGACCAATGCTGGTGCCTTCGATATCGGTGGATTCGGCCCCCAGACGCGAAAATGGCTCAAATATTTCTTCTTGCTTGTCCGCCGCAATGCCGGGGCCGGTGTCTGTGACACAAAAGCGCACATAACCCGGCACGTCTTCATGCACGCTGACCACCACCGAACCATCATCTACATTGTACTTCACCGCATTGGACAACAAATTTAGCAACACTTGGCGAAAGCGCATGCGGTCCGTATGGATGGACATCAGGCCCAACGGTGGGATACTGGCAGATAGACTTACCCCCCGGCGCTTGGCGAGGGGTGAAATATACGCCACACAATCTTCCAGAACCTCATGGGGGTCGACGTCTTCCATATCCAACTTCACCCGGCCCGCTTCGATGCGCGACAGATCGAGAATTTCGTTAATCAGTTCCAACAGATGATTACCGGCCTTCAAAATTTGTTCGATACTGTCGGCCTATTTGGGATGCAATGGGATTTGCGGATGGAGTTGCAACAATTGCGCAAAGCCTAGAACCGCATTCATCGGGGTGCGCAATTCATGGCTCATGGACGATAAAAATTCGGTTTTCGCCATGTTTGCTTTTTCAGCCGATTCTTTGGCCTGCGCCAATTGGGACTGAGCATCTTGGCGTTCGTGGCGACTTTTTAGGGCTTCGATCATATGCGCCGAGGCGGTGATCACAGGTTCCAGCGCGCTCAACAATTCATCATCGTAACCTTGGGCCCGGTTGGCGATGCCAAACATGCCGATAAATTGGTTGCCTAGATACAGTGGCACACCGAGAAAGGCATTTAATTCAGGATGTCCTTGCGGCACACCGGCACGCCGAAAATCGGGCCCTGGATCATTGACGATCAGCGGCTCACCGGATTTCAGCACCACACCATACAATGAATTTAGAGTGCGAAACTCCATCCCTTCACCCTGTCGGCCTTCATTCAAGCGGCGTGTTTTTTCGTCCCAGGAAATGTCTGTGATGGCAAAGGTTTTGAGGTACACATCTCCATTTTCATCATGCAGTACCTCACCGATAAACCCATATTCGCTGGCGGTTAAGCCCAATAGGATCTCCATCATTTGTTCGAAAATATTGTTCTGGGCTTGGTCGGCAATAAACAACGACCGAACATTGGAGACGGCATCCAATACTGCCGTTTTTTGCCGCAGTAATATTTCAATTTTTTGCGAATCGGAATGCTCACTCAACACCTCGCGATTTTCTCGGGCCAAGCGTTCGAGCAAGGTTTTGTTCTCCATGCGCAGCTCAAGGCTTTTCAGCAGCTCATCACGATGGCGCATGGCGAAGTAGGTCAAGAACGCCAATAATACAAACGCCGATGCCGCCACGGCAAAATGTAGCGGCGATCCAATCATCAAAAACCGCGACATCATCAAGACAATCAAGGGCGTCACAAAGACCATAAACACCGAAACGATGGGATAAAGTTTGCTCGCCGCACCCGCCGCAATCACGATGAGGATCAAGGTGGTGAACAACTGGTGTTCCACAGAATCTGCGGGCATATACAGCCACGCTGCGGCCCCCCAAACCAAACCTGTCAAAAATGATGTGGCATACATCCACAACGCCCATGGTCTCATATGATCTGGCGTTGGGTCAGCATGGGCAAACGTTAAATGAAGGCTGATGCGCAACGCCATGACGCACGTAAAAGCCGCTCCCCACAGCACCATGTGCTGGCCACTTGCATAACCGCTCAACATCAAATTGAGAATCACAGCGTTGATGGCATGTACGCAAACGGTGGCGAGGGTGCCGTTGTAAAGCAGTCTGATGAGGTGGGCATTGACCACCACGCGCGTGTCTTCAGACGGCAATGTCATGTTATCGCTTCCTTCCCTGCTGCGCTCCAACACAACGGCCCCCAGACGGCGACCATGCACCCTTCAGCGCTGACCTCGATGATTTATCCTACCAAAACAAATCATCCCGCCCAAGCCTATTTTACAAATAATTTTAGTAATATATAAGCACGGTATATTACCTCGCGGCATGGTCTTTCGGCCCGAAAGTTAAGCGTTGTCCTGGAGAACGTGACCGGCAAGATAAAGCGAGCCGCAAATCAAGATGCGGGCGCGGGTTCCGTCTGGGGCCTCTTGAATAATCGAGCTGATGGGCTGCGCCATGGTCTCCGTAGGATGAGCGTTCATGTTCAGCTGATTGGCCACTTGGGTGCCTTCATCGGCGCTCAAGGCATTCTTCTGATCGGGGATGGTGATGCAGCGCACGCCACGGACTTTGCCTTCCAACGGCTTGAGAAAATCCAGCGCCGGACGCTGATTAAGCGCGCCAAACACCAGCCATAAATCCTCGCCGCGCCAGCCACGGGTGTGCTGTGCGAGCATTTCCGCGGCCGCACGATTGTGTCCGCCATCAAGCCACAGTTCCCACCCTTGGGGCATCAGATCACTTAAAGGGCCACCGCTCAAACGTTGCATGCGGCCCGGCCAACTCACCGTTTTCAAACCCAGTTCGATGGCCGCATCCGAGATCTTAAAATCCGGGGCCAAGGCTTCGGCGCAGGCCATGGCCAACGCGGCGTTGCGCATTTGATGGCGACCTTCAAGCGCCGGGCTGGGGAATTTGCGTTCAACATCGCCTTGCTCACCGTGCCCGGCATAAAGCATGCCGCTATCAGCTTGCGAACGTCGCCCACCGGCCGATCTGGAAAACCATTCTTTGCCTTCCCAGATTTGCGGTGCGCCAATGTCTTTGCCATGTTTGCGCAAAACCTTTTGCGCCGCTTTGGTCGACTGGGCCGCGATCACGCAGGGCACCCCTGGTTTAAAGATGCCGGCTTTTTCCGCCGCGATCTCTTCGATGGTATCGCCCAAGAAATGCTGGTGGTCAAGCGACACCGGGGTGATGCACGTCAGGCGCGGCGCATCGATTACATTGGTGGCGTCAAGCCGCCCACCCAGACCAGTTTCCAAAATCACCAGATCCGCGTCATGACGCGAAAAGGCCAAAAAGGCCGCCGCGGTGGTGATCTCAAAAAAGGTGATCGGCTCACCAAAATTCGCCGCCTCGCAACGGGCAAAGGCCTCGATCAGCGTGCGGTCATCGACCGGGCGGCTGTCGAGCAGAATGCGTTC
>JAESUA010000326.1 GCA_016763255.1 Magnetovibrio sp.
CATGTTGGGCCAAACCGATGTGCAGACCCTGATCAAAAATTTGGCCGATGACTTGGCCGAATGGGGCGAGATGACGTCGCTGCATGACAAATTATCCGAGGTCGCCAGCACCATGGCCTGTCATGGTTCGGTGCGCGCCGGGCGCAGGCTCAATGGCGATGAAATGAACGCCTTGCTGCGTGAAATGGAAGCCACGCCGCATTCCGGCCAGTGCAACCATGGTCGTCCGACCTATGTTGAATTGAAGCTTCATGACATCGAGAAGTTATTCGGGCGAAGATAATCAGAGCGGGGGGCTCATGAACAATCAGACAACACCACCGATCCTTGAAGCCAAGTCCCATGACGAAGACAGCGTCTTTAAGCCGGAAAACCTTCTGCGTGAGGCGCGTCGGCAAAAGAGCCTTGATCATGGCAGCCTGCCAAATTGTTGCATCCTGGATCCCGATGGCGACATTCTTAATTGGCTGCAAATGCAAGGCATGTCCCAGCGCTCGCCCCACTGGTCATGTTACCACACGGCGTTGTATGAGTTCGAGTTCGACGGCCATCGCCTGGGCATCATCGGACAGGCGGTGGGGGCACCGTTTGCGGTGTTGCTGGCTGAACAGCTGTTTGCATCTAGCTGTTCGTTGATTATCTCCATGACCTCTGCAGGGCAAATCTCTGAGGCGCTTAAGCCGCCATGTTTTGTGCTGATTGATAAGGCGCTGCGCGATGAGGGTACCAGTTATCATTATCTTGCACCCAGCACCTATAGTTTAGCCGATCCTGGCATGTTGGCGTTGTTGAACGGGTGTTTTGATGATTTGAATTTTGCGGTGGTTGCGGGGGCGAGCTGGACCACCGACGCGCCCTATCGTGAAACCCAAACGGCGATCGATGCGGCGAGGGCTAAGGGCGTGCTGGCGGTGGAAATGGAAGCCGCCGCCTTGTACGCGTTTTCCCAGGCACAAAATAAACCGGTGTTGTGTTTTGCCCACGTCACCAATCAAATGGCGCAAAATGGCGATGACTTTGAAAAGGGCGAGGCCGACGGTGCGCTGGATGCGCTGGCCGTGATTTCTGCCGCATACCGGGCTTTACAGGCCTAAAAACGCACATAAAAATCGTCGAGCCCCCACGCAAAAGGGGCACGACGAAGGGAGGGAAACGTGACGAAGGGAGGGCTTATTTTCCGTCCGTCGTAGTCCCCTGCGAGGCCGTGGCGTTGCTCTGCATTTTGGCCGCAAAGGTCATCATGAATTTCATGGCCTGTTGCGTTTCCGGTTTTGAGAGCATCGCAATGGTTGACAGCAGTCCGCCGGCAGACTTGTGCTGAGACGTTTCAACGGCGGCTTCGTGCATGGCGTCAACGGTTTCACCGGCAAACTCTGCCAGCTCTTCGTTGGCGACGTTGCTGATCATGGTTTCAACCCAAATCATCAGCCGCTCGACCATGGAATCGGTTAGGGCCGAACGCATGCCGTGCATCAAGATCACCGCATCGAACAACGTATCGAGTGCCCCCGCACGGTGCAGCTCGGTCACTCGGTCGACGATGTTGAGGATGGCATCTTTGGTGTCTTCGTCGTTGAGGCAATCCAACACTTCCAAGGCGTTGCCGCCGGTGGTGGCGAACCGTTCGACCATGCCGTCGGTCAGCGCGTCAGAGGCGGCCTGAACCAGACGAAGAGTATCGTTTTGAGTGGTCTCACTCTTTCTCACGCCTTCCATCACAGCAATCCTTTTGCCGACAGCCAATAAAGTCGGTTGTAAGCCAGCTTGAACCAGTGGATCATCTGCGATGGTGCGCCGGGGTTCGGTGGGGTTTTGTAGTCAAACCACACGTAAGTGCCGGTTTTCATGCCGGTTTCGACGAAGCAGAATACCTTGCCGTCATATTCGCGTGCCCAACGATTTTCGGTCAACAACGAGGTGAGGTTGTCGATGATCACGTCGGCTTCGAAGTGGGCGGTGGAACCGGCTTTGGAAATTGGAATGTTGGTGGTGTCGCCACACACGAACACATCGGTTGAACCTTCACGAAGTAGTTTGGTTCTATGCGTTGGCACCCAGCCGCCATCGCCCAAACCGCTATCGGTGATGACTTCGGCACCGGCATGCGGCGGGATGGTGACCAAGAGGTCGTAATCCAGCGTGACGCCTTCTTCAGACGAAATGGTTTTGGCCGCAGGGTCGACTTCTTTGGTGTTGAAGAAGGTTTCGTATTTGATGCCGCTTTCATCCATCGCGGGTTTGGCCCATTCGGCGACCGGTTCCAGCGCAAGCACGCGGCCGATCGGATAGGTGTAGGTGATTTCGGTCTTGTCCCACAGGCCCTTGCCTTGCAGGTAATCCTTCAACATGAAGGTGATTTCCAGCGGGGCAACCGGGCATTTATGCGGTGCGTTGACGTTGACGACGATCTTGCCGCCTTCGAAATTATCTAGTGCTTCGCGCATTTTGCGCGCGCCTTCCAAGTCGTACAGCCAGTGCGCGCCTTCGGCCAAGCCGGGGATGTTTTGCGGCATCAGACGCGAACCGGTGGCCAGCACCAGATAATCGTAATCGTGAACGGCCCCAGATTTACAGGTCACCCTTTTATTGTCGACATCGATGTTGGTGGCCGGATCTACGTGGAAAATCACGCTTTTGTGTAGCACTTTGCGTTGCGGGCGAAACAGTTCACGTTCGCGGATACGGCCGAACGGTAGGTACAAAAGGCCCGGCTGGTACATATGAGTGTCGGAGGTGCCCAACATGGTGATGGACACGTCGCCCTTGCGAATTTCCGATTTGATTTGGCGGCACAGGCCATTGGCAACGATGGTACCGGATAAGCCGCCACCAACGATGAGTATTTTCTTCGACATTTAAAACCTCCCTAGGCTATTGGACCGGCGCACTCCCCCAAGAATGTACCGCTTAGATTGACGTAAATTTATTTTGCTTTGCGTACAACGACGAACCAGTGATCATTTTTTTCTCCGGACTCAATGGCTTCATGGCCGACCTTGGCGCACCATTCCGGTACGTCCTTGGCGGTGCCTTGATCGGTGGAATAAATTTCCACTTCGTCACCCAATTGCATCAGCTTCAGCGCCGCGATGAGTTCCATCAGCGGTCCGGGACAGAAAGAACCACGGGCATCAATCAGTTTGCGTTCGCTCATTTTTTTAACGGCCTCCCAGACCTCTACACCACGCCTTATGGCGGATTTTTTTTGGTATATTTAGATTGTGTGCTGCTTATAGCGTCATCAGCTGGCCTTCTTCAGCGTCCGACAAATATTTGGTCAAGCCCATCTGACCATCAAACAGGTCATCGACCAAGTTGCTTTCGTCCCATCCCAAGACGTCGAGCACCATCGAGCATGCCCAAATGGTCATGTCGCCGAGCATCTTGCCTTGGCTGAACATCTCGATCGGGTCGGGAGCGTTCTTGTCACACAGCTCAGTATTGAATGCGCTGTCACTATAGCGGTCGTTGCCGCTCTTGGATTTATCGAACACCTTAATCGCACCCATGGATACAAACACATGGACCGGGCGCTCAGACACGGCGGCGACGGATGCGATCATCGATGCAAGCTGCATCTTGTCACGATCGGCTGAGCTGAGCACGATGTAGAGTGGCAGTGTGGCCATTCTTATGGGCCTCCGTTGAGAGCTAGGGGTGGTTGGTTCTAAACCATTCCAGCCGCCCAATCCACATGAAAATATTGTATTTAATTACGTCTGATTATTACATGTGTAAACAATTATGCAACAATATTGTGTTAAATGGCGTGCGGGCGGTTAGGGCCCATAGATCAGGAACACCGCCCGCGCCGCGCCATAGGATTTTTCTTTGACGATGCTCAAACCTTGGGGTGTGCAAAAGCTTTCTAGTGCCGCCACTTCCACCAACACCACGCAGCCGGGGGTAAGCCAGCCTTGGGCAATCAAAATATCCAGGGCCGGTTCGGACAGGCCCATGTTGTAGGGGGCATCCAAGAACGCATAGTCCACCGCGCGGTTTTTTGGGGCCTGCAGCGCTGCGGTCTTACAGGCCAGCACCGTGGTGTGGGCGGCCTCTTTCAAGGTCGCGATGTTATCGTTGAGCGACGTCAGCGCGTCACGGTGGTATTCGACAAATGTAGCGTGGGCCGCGCCGCGCGACAGGGCTTCGAGGCCCAGCGCCCCGGTGCCGGCAAACACATCGATGACGTGGGCACCGTCTAAGCCCGGCCCATCGATCCCATGTTGCAAGATGTTGAACATCGCCTCACGGACACGATCCGATGTCGGGCGGGTGTCGCGGCCCTTGGGTGCGCCAAGGGTGCGGCCTTTATGTTTGCCGCCCACTATGCGCATGGTTGGGCTTTCATCTGTGCGGTTTTCTCTGTGTGGGCTTGCCGCCGGGTTTTGAAGTCTGCGTGGGCTTACCGCCGGGTTTTGCAGAAGGTTTTGATCGCGATTTGGCCCCGGGTTTGTAATCGCTTTTATGGTCAGGCTTGTTGCGCGGTTTTGCTCCGGGTTTATAATTGCTTTTATCGTCAGGCTTTTTGCGCGGTTTGCCCTTGGGCTTCGCGTTGGGTTTGGGCTTGGCTTTGGCCCAGCCCTTTTTGGTTGATTTGATCGGCACCGAAGAGATCTCCAGCTTGCCGCCCAATTGGTCAATCATCTGACGCCGGGGGATTTCTTGGACATCACCGCGTTCCAGGTGGTCGAGACGAAACGGTCCGTAGTGGGTGCGAATCAAACGATTGACCTGTAGATCCAGGTATTCCATGACCCGCCGGATTTCGCGATTTTTACCTTCAGACAGCGATACGATGATCCATGAATTGCGCCCGGTCTTTTTTTCGATGCGGGCATTGATGGATCCATATCGGATGCCTTCGTGGGTGATACCCTCTTTCAGCTGGGCGAGTTTTTCTTCATCGACAAAGCCAAACACCCGCACCCGGTAGGTGCGCACCCATTCGTTGGAGGGCAGTTCCAGTTCGCGCGCCAAGCCACCATCATTGGTCAGCAAAAGCAGGCCTTCGGAATTGAGATCAAGTCGCCCGACCGAGATCACGCGGCCGATTTGTGGCGGCAGTTTGTCAAATACCGTCTCGCGGCCTTGATCATCTTTATGCGACGTCACCAATCCTGGTGGTTTGTGGTAGCGCCACAGCTGGGGCTTCTTGGGCCGCAGGCAGGGGCTTGCCATCAACCGACACGGTGGTGGGGTCGCTGATCAAGGTGGCGGGGGTGTCGATGACTTTGCCATTTACAGACACGCGACGTTCCGCGATCCAGCGTTCGGCGTCACGACGTGAACACAATCCGGCACGCGCAATCAGCTTGGCGATGCGCTCCCCTTTTGGGGTGTCTTGTGTGGCGTCAGGGGTGGTTGTTTGTGGGGTCTCGATGTCAGTCATTTTCTAATTCACGTTTGTTGGCATATTCGCGGGCGGCTTCGACAAAGGCGGCGAAGATGCGCACGTCAGCGTTGGTGATTTCAAATTCGGGGTGCCATTGCACGCCCAGGCAGAAGGTCAGATTGATGGCCTCACAGCCTTCTATCACGCCGTCGGGTGCGCGGGCGTTGATTTTAACCCCCGGCGGTTCGTCCTTGGCGGCTTGATGATGGGCGCTGTTCACCTCAATGCGGGTTTGGCCGACGATGTCGTGCAGCAGGGTGTTTTCAAACACCTCCACATCGTGGCCGACTTCGTCGCGCGGGTTGGGCTGTTCATGGGCCAGGGCGTTTGCGACTTCGTCGGGTACATGCTGGATCAGTTGCCCGCCCAGCGCCACGTGAAGAAGCTGTTGGCCACCGCAAATGCCCAGCACCGCCACATTGCGCTTCATTGCACCTTGCAGCATGCCCATTTCGAAGCTGGTGCGCTTATCTTTGGTGGTCACGGCGCTGTGGGTGGTTTTTTCGCCATACATTTGCGGGTCCACGTCAAAGTTGCCGCCGGTGATCAGCAAGCCATCGATGTCGTCGAGATAGATGTCCAAAAGTTCCGGCACATGGGGCAATAGCAGCGGCAATCCGCCCGCTTTGACCACCGCGGAGACATAATGGTGGCGCAGGGCGTACCAGGGGAATTTGGAGTATTCATCGTTACCCCCGGCTTCTGAGTCGAGTGTAATGCCGATGACCGGCGTGGTGAGTTCTGTTGTCATAGGAGGGAATGTAAGTGCCTAAGGCCCATCAAGCAAGAAGACTGGGCCCATCAGGGGCCCAACGGGCAAGAAGACTTGACGAAGATGGGCAAGCTCTGCACCCTTCGGCCATGATGGCTCCAAGCAAAACGTACATGGAAATGGCCTTTTTAGAGGCTGAAAGCGCCGCTGAGCGTGGCGAAGTGCCGGTTGGTTGCGTGATCGTCGATCCCCTCAGCGCAAAGGTTTTGGCCCGCACCGGCAACCGCACCGAAGAGCTTCATGATCCCACCGCCCATGCCGAAGTGCTCGCCATTCGCCAAGCGAGCAGCCAAATTGGCTCGGCGCGGCTTACCGGCTGTGATCTCTATGTCACGCTGGAACCGTGTGCCATGTGTGCCACGGCAATTTCGTTTGCGCGTATCCGGCGCCTTTATTTCGGTGCCTACGATGCCAAAATGGGCGGCGTCGAACACGGTCCGGCAATTTTCCAGCAGCCCACCTGCCATCACGCCCCCGAAGTCTACGGTGGTCTGAATGAGCAGGCGGC